>CAMHAV010000083.1 GCA_946182865.1 uncultured Clostridia bacterium | reverse complement strand
CCCATCAGGCATAATAAAAACCGCCTTGATTGCTCAAAGCGGTTCGGTTATTCGGTTGTGTTAAAAAGGAAAGATTAAGTTCGAAATTATGCAAGGGAAAGCTGCATACCTTTTTCGAGCTTCAAATGATTGTTACCAATCAGGATAGTGGTACTTTTGCTGATATCGCCTGCGTTTTGGTTGTGTGTCATGGCAACGGATTTTACAACGATTTCATTGCCTTCTTCATCTGTTAAAAGGCTTCCGTTTTTCAATTCCAAGCACGGACCGTCAAGCGTCACGGAAAGCATTACGCCAATCGGAAATACATCAAGCACTTTGTACATATCATACACCTCCATGATTGTGATAATCGTTCAGTTCGTTTTGATAGGCTTCCAACGCTTTGCGCGTTTGAATGATTTCGGCATCTGTAAGTTCATAAGCACGAGCGTTTCGCAATAACTTTTCCTGAGCCGCGATTTCACATTTTAATCTGCTCTCATAGGAACCATCATTTTCACCGTTACGAAATTGAGTGGTATGAATGAGTTCTTCAAATACGCTTGCCCTGCCGGGATGCTGCTTAATTAGAATGGTCTTCTCATCGTATGTAATTGCTTCGGCATGCTTAGACGCAAGGTACTGATCCGTTTCGTCATTAAACTGAATGATGCCACCATGTGCCTTAAAGTTTTTTACAATTTTTTGAAATTGCTTTTTGGGCATTGGTTCTATCTTACCGACTTGTGATTTTCTTTCCATTCCATCACCACTCATCATTTCCACCTTTATTATACCACCGTCAGCCGCATTTTGCAAGGCTTTTTTGTTCGCCCAGACAGCCTTCTGTGACACGCTCCTGCCGAAGCCGTTGACCTGCACGCGGGACGGGTCGGGAGTAAGCTCCTTCTCCTTGATCCAGTCTTTCAGCTTGCTTTCCTGCTTTTTCAGCTTCACCGAAGCGCGGTCAAATTCCTGTTGCAGCGCCGCGCGGGTCTTCTCATCCGTTGCTGCTGCGATTGCCGCGTCGTATCCGGCCAGCTCGCGGCGGGTCGCTCTGACATCGCGTTCCAGCTTGCGCTGGTGCTGCTCCGCTTCATAATAGCCATCGTTTTTCAGCTTTTCCAAGTCCTCGTCGCGGTAAGTGCGCAGGTCGATTCCCTCAAAGAACGGGAAGAAATTGTGCCGGCAGTTCCACCCGCACAAGCCGTCTCCGGTGCCGTAGCCGGTCGCTTCGGCAAGGTTGGGATACTCGCGGCTGGAACCAACAATCATAAAAACACGCCCCTGCCATTCCGCATGGGAGGGACGTGCGCCGATGTGTGCCGTGGTTTCCACATGGTTGCAGCCCATGTCTTCCGCGTTGGCAAGCTGAATCTCTGCGCAGGTCTGATTGACGCCTGTGACCGAGGCACGGCGCACGGCCACGTCCAACTGGTCGGTATGCCCCGAAGGATACCGCACCGTCGTGCCTTGTTTTGCCGCACTCCTGACAGCGTGCCGCACCGCCTCCGGCATGGACATTGCGCCGGAAGTGATTTGCATATAGGCGAGATTGCTCGCATTAATGTAGGCGGTCTGCGCTGTGATAGCTGTGGTCATGGTGAGATTTTTCAGACTGCCGCCGGTCTTTTTCAGTCCTGCCCGCAGCACCTGTGTCATAGCGGGAGACTGTTTGATGCCGGTCGGATGCAGTCCGGCTTTGGTGTAGATCGCGTTGTCGGCGGTAATGGTTTCCACTCCGGCAGCCGCGAACATCTTCCGCAGTTCTTCCTGCGATATGCCGGAATACCGTGCAATGGCCGCGATGACTTCCTCATAGAGCAGTCCCGCTTCCTGTAAGCGTTCGATCTGCCATTTGGAAGCGTCGCCGACATAATTGGTCTTTGCGATCCGCGCGGCGATAAGCGCGAGAATACTCTGGTCAAGTTCGGAATAAATTGTAACCAAATCGCTCGCGCATACGTCAAGATATTCGGGAGTGAGCATTTACACACCTTCCCACAAATCCGCGCCGCCGGTGCCGTTCATCATTTCCAGCGCCTTTTCTTCGGTACAGCCGAAGTACCACGCCACATTGATTTCAGGACGGAGATTGCACTGTGTCTGGAGCTGCATACGCTCGGCAAATTCCGCACTTCGGTCGGTCACAAGGCTGTCGTCCCACTCGAAGGAGCTGTCCACCTTGCCCGCGGGAGTGAGATGATACACCCCGCACAACACGTCCATCGCATAGATCAGATGTTCCAAAGCCGCCTGTAAAGACTGCTGCATGGCGGCGACAGCGGAGAAACTGCGCTGCTTGCTGGCGCGGATTTCTTCGGCGGTCTTGTCGGTCTGCTGAACGTCGGACAATGTACCGTATGCCAGATTGCAGTTGAATTCAATGCGCCGCAGAATGGCATTGAAGCCGTTGAGAATGGAGGTATCCCGCAGCGTTGGGGCAAATTCATGGAAAGAAGCCTCGCCGGACGTGCCGAATCCCAGCGTCCTGATCAATCGTTCATAGAGTTTCGGGGCCTGCACCGTGCCGTCCGGCGAATGTTTCAGCGCGGTGTCATCGGCATAAATCGCCAGCTCGCCACCCTCAAATTCCCACAGCAGTCGGGCGAATTGCTTCTCCGCCTCGCCGATCAAAGGCAGCGCACGAGCGAAGACCGACACGCCCAGAGGAGAGGACGGGTCAATGTTGTTCGCGCCCGGTACACGGAAATAAGCAAAAAGCGGATGTTCCAGTCCGTCAAATTCTGCTTGCGGGGAGATGTCAGACCATTCCGGCACATCGGTCAGCGGAATTTCCGAACCGAGTGAAGCGTCTGTTTTGGAACGGTAGGCGCGGTTGGTGATGATATACTTCCCACCTTGAAAACCGTGAGATTCCAGCCGTGTGAAAATCGTGCCGTCCTTTGTCATCTGCTGAACGAACACCGCGCCGGTCATGTCACCCGACGAATTGAACGCAGTCGGGTAAAAGCAATCGCCCTGCACGCAGTCCACAATGATTTTTCCGTCCGAAACATAGGGCTTGAAAACCATGCCGCCTTTCGCGCAGGCATATTCCACCTGCTCCCGCAGCTCTGCCAAAAACGCCTGATACTGCGTGTTCAGATAATCGGCACGGGGCGACCCGGACAACTCCGAGGACATTTCCAGCGTCACCAGACGGGCAAATTCCGAAGAGATCGCCGCCGGCAGTTCCAGCAGACTGTCCTTACCTCCGCGCTGCAAATACTGCTTTACCCACTCGGAAATATTGGTTTCCATGTCGGAAGAAATCTGCACATACATCAATTTTCCGTCCTCCTGTTCCATGCTTCGGCTGCTTCTTCATCGGTGGCAAACCAATCAGTTATACCGCAGTCTATTTTAGCAACGATTATTCCGCACTGCTCGCATTTAACTCCGAATCCTACAGCCTCAAGATTACGGGGCGTGCGATCTATCACTTCGGTAATCTCAGCTTCACCGCCGCAGAACGGGCAGGGGTTCAATTCCGGCTTATCCATTATCATTCACCTCCCGCGACCCAGGATTCTCGCATCGTTCAAATTCGATTACCCACACCCACGGATTTGCATCCACCCCGAAAAGTTCTCTGTCGGCAGGGTTTAAAGTGTTTTGCCACATTGCAATAAAATCGCAACCGTAACGAAAACCTTCCCGCACGATCTGATTGTTTGGCCCCGGGGGATCTTCAAAGATTTCTTCCAATTGTTCTACGCGAACATCCGTCACACGGAGGAATATCCTCGCGGCTTCTTTCGGCATGTGGATTGAAGGGCGCCATCTTCCGATGTCTGATAAATCAATCCCGTCTGCTTTGTAAATGAACATGCCGTTATACAATTGCTCTGAGTTTTCAAACCAGAATCCGTCAACATCTTCACCGATCTTTGCAAATGTCTCTCGTACATAGAGAATATCGTCGGTGTGACATGGTGGCGTCCAGTGGCGGTTTCTTTCTTCGCTTGATAATCCTTCCGGTTCTTTCCATTTGTCCCCCCAATACTTGTAAGTATCGGGACCCGGATAGCTCCACGAACCATGCTTATATCCTGCCATGATGTACGCAATTCTTCCGAGAGGCTGCGGTTTGATTACTCGCCGCGTCATGGTCTTTCTTCCGTCAAGAATCGCTTTTACCATTTCGGTGTTGAATATGATTGGCTTCAAATGTACGCCTCTCCTTTCGCCGGAATTTGCCCCTGAAAGCGATTCCGGCTTGTCATAGTATAATTCATGTCTGCGCTCTGAAATCGCGTTACATCGTCACCAGAGAGCCCTTTTTCTTGTTGAATTCCAAGTCAATCGGAGCGCTGCATTGGAGACACGAAATTGACACCGATTCACCGGTATCAATCGCTCACGTTGTCCAGCGTCAGCATGGCCGCTTTCAGCGCATTGGCTGCCGAATAGTTCGGGGGAAGATGCAGCTGCCCGCTGGTCACATAGCCCGTCACCTTCCGCAGCGTCGCGTCGGGATAGGTCTTGTTGCGTTCAATAATCTGCTGATTGGTGGGTTTATTCGTCTGATTTTCCATCGTGTCATTCCTCCACATATACTCTTAATTGTTCGCTGCCGCCGTCCACAGCGAGCTGAATGGTCTGTGCCTCCACAGGCAGATATTTCACGACGCTCTCGGCACCGTCCAGCCAGATCGGCGCGGTCATTCCCATCTCACGGGAGATCACGTTGATGATATCCAGTCCGGCGTTGGCTTTGGCTGCCGTATTGAGATTGGTGGTGTAGGGGATGCCGTTTACCGTTATTTCACAGCATTCCGCCACTCCGCCGTTGATCTGGTGATTAAAGAGTTTGAATTTCGCATAAGCAAACCGTCCGTTGACGCTCTCTTCAATCTCCGTCAGTTTGATCTGCTCGAAGCGTTCCGCCAGCTCGATGCCGTGCTCCAGTTCGGCGCGGTGTTTGCCGAGTTCCTTCGCCTGCGCTTTCAGCTGCGCGATGCGTCGGTCCTGCTGCGCCACCTGCCCTTCGGCAGCAAGGCGGGAGTTGATGTCTTTGATTTCTGCGTCTATGCCGGATATCTCTCGCTGAATGGCGGCTATCTGATGCCCCTTGTCATTGGTCATAGTAAGAAGCGCTTCCTGCTCGCGTTCTATTTTGGCTTTGAGTGCCTTGCCGCTGACGGTTTCCTCGAAGGGCGGCGGTACTTGTTCCTTTAAACGAGAAACTTCCTCTATGGCCCCCGCCGCGTCTTTTTGAAGCCCCTCCTGCGCCCGCCGCCATTCCTCCAGCTGCCGTCCGATATCCAGCTGCCTGTCCCGGATGGTCAGTCTCTGCCGCTGGTTCTTTTCCAACTCAGCCGCCTTGCGACGATGGAAGGCCTGCCGGAGTTCTTCTTTCTTTTCGTCCGGGTACTCTCTGCCGCAGGTGGGGCAGACGGTGGCCGCTTCATCAAAATCTTCTGCTTTCATGCGGTAATACGCCGCCAGCAGCGTTTCACGCTGTTTTTGCAGCGCCGCCTCCTGTCCCTCCGCCTCTTTGACTTTCAGTTCCATGTCAAGCAGCGCGTTCCGGATGGCATAGCACTTTTCATTCGCTTTGGTAAGTTCGGTGCGGTCGGAGAACTGATTGGAATACTGCGCCCTTTCGGTGGCGAAGTCTGCCTGCAACTCCGCGATTACGCCGCGCTGTCTGGCGATCTCCACGCCGTTCTCGATGTCGCTGATCTGCTGCTCCAGCGCTTTTTGCGCAGGGTAAGCACCCCCATTTTGGCGCCGTCGTCCGGTCGGGGCATCTCTGTCGGCTTGGCCTTTTCCGCCTCGTCCACACGGGCGGGAATGCCTTCCAGCTCCGCGATCACCTTTTTCCGCTCGGCCTAGCTCATGATCTTGTAATCGAGCACCGATTTGCAGCCGATCAGCGTCATCAGCTCCCCGATCTCGTCCTCATGCTTCTGAATGATCGCCCTGTCGCTGGTGCTGCCGAAGAAGTCCAGCAGCATTTTGCGGCGGGTGCGCCAGTCTGTTTTTCCGGCAAAATAATCCGAGTCAGACAGCAGACGAAAGGTTTCCTCCGGGCAGATGTCCGCAATATAGGCCGTGTACTGCGCTTTCGGTTTGGGAACGCCGTCGATGAAATAGGTGTATTCGTTTTTTGGCTTGCGGTCGGATTCATTCTCGCCGTTGACTTTGGCGAATTTTTCCGCCAGTGTCTTGCCGAGTGTGAAGGTCTGGCCGTCATGCTCAAACTCTCCGACCACCTCCACGGTCAGACCGGAGGAACCGAAAGGCTTGACCTCGAAATTGGTTTCGCTCCGTCCGGCGCTGTCCTTTCCGAAGAGAAGCCATGTGTACGCGTCAAATAGACTTGTCTTGCCCGCGCCGTTGGTTCCGCTGACAATGGCGCTTCCGCCGTTCAAGGGCAGCTCAAACGAGCGAATACCTTTGAAATTGGTGATGGTGAGATGCAGCAGCTTCATGCGTTGTCAACCTCCGTTATCAAAGTGTTGGTAGAGCTGAGCAGCTCGCTTGTCTTTGCGCCGTTTACCGCGCCCACAACCTCGTTGAGCATGAGGTACTGTTCTTCATCCGTGCGGCTTTGAAATACTTCGCTGGCCGTCAGGCAGCCGAGTATCCGGAGCCATATTTCTGATTTTTTCATTGCTTGACAATCCTTTCAATTTGGTTTATACTGTTCATGTAGATTTACCTTTGCCGCCGAGGAAGTGCCAGCTTCCGAGGCGGCTTTTTTATCCCCACTGTTCGGCAAAGGCGTTGGCTATGCCGGGAAAAGTTTTGCTTCTGTTTTTTCCAGCTCCACCAGATCGGCATAAACTATCCTCCCATGTTCTTGCTTTACCTGATGGGAACACACCAAAAAGCTCTTTGTTATCGGGCCTTGGTAAAGAATTGGTTTCAAGTGGGGGTAACCCTTTTAGCCATAGACACGTTGCTTTTGTGACATAATTTTCTGCATCGTTCATGTCTTGTGCAAACATATAGGGATGAATTATTTGGTCTGGTTTCCGATAGCAGGTATTCATGACACCGACGGGGTTTTCAATAGCAATCCTTTCGCAATCTGCATTGACAAACCGCATGAAAAATCCCATCGCGTCTATACGCTGTTCTGTACGTTTGTTGATTTTATCCAACGGCGTAAATTTAAGGCTGTGATGCCTTGTTGCGACGTTCGTCAGATAAGTACAAGGCGGGTGTGCTATGATTAAATCCCAGCGTAAGACTTGATGCTCTTTGCCGTCCATCGTTCGGAATCTTATGCAGTAATCTTTATCGCCAAATCCGATATCATGTTCTGTCGGATTCAGTACTTTCAGCACATCCCCAAGAATATGCCACTCAGGGTGACCACCTGACGGTTCTTGTATATCACAGCTATACGCCTCGTGCCCGCGTTCTCGAAATGCAGTGCAAACTCTCTGCGATTCCTCACAAGCCACTAATACTTTCACGTCTTCTCACCTTCGTCCGCGCTGGTATGGCTGTCCCACCACATCCAGCTGAGCGCGCCCGCGAAGGTCGCCACAAATACCAGCGTCATGCTGCCGGCGGTCAGATGATCGCTTGCCGCGACCGCGACCCACAGCGCGCCGTAGACCGCCCCGGCGATCAGCGCCGCCTCCGCGATCACGCCCAGAACGTAGCGGAAGATAATCCGGTTGGTGCTCATGTTGCTTCATGCTCCTTTCAAATCCTGTGCCGTCAGCCACGCTTCAAGGCGCGCCTTGACGATGATGGTTCTGTTGTTCCCCCCTGCGCCGCCCTCAATAGCGAGTCCGACGGGGAATGTGCCGTTGAGAATCGCCGCGTGAATTTTGGCTGACTGCGTGTGCAGCAGCTTCGCCACTTCTTCTGCGGAGATAATTTCAACCTTTGGCAGTTCCGGCATGATGCTCACCTCCCTGTCCGGCTGCATATCAGCAACCTAAATATTTCATGATGTCTCTAATCATTGCTGTGCCATATAGTACAAAAAGCTATACAAAAGGGCGATAAAGGAAAGGATTAATCCGATTACAGTTAATGCTTTATCTTTCTCATCCATCGTCATTCACCTCCTTCACTGAAAATCATCTGATGCCCCATCAGCATGCTGTTTCAACAAGTTTTCCACCGTTGTTTAGAATAAATTAAGTTTTCCACTATTGACACGCCAATATTTTTCTATTATCATAGTAATAGGATTTTTATCCAATACATTTATAGAAACGGAGCGATGTCATGGGAAAAACCTATAACATAAGCAACAGTTCAGACATGAGGCGCTTCACTCGTGATTTGCAAAACAGTGTGCAGAAAATCGCGATAGACGCCTTGAAAAAGAAAAGCTTTGAGTTCGCTTGCCCTTTTTGCAAAAGACCCATTCAAGTTCATTCGGGAAACAATATCTGTCCGTATTGCCGAAGAACGGTTAATGTAGAACTCAATATTCACACTTGATTGATTTTAAGGGGCTGAAGCGTCGATAGAGACGGTTCAGTCTCTTTTTTACTGATGTACAATCCTGCGGCCTCGATCTGGTCAATAGTAACACCCAGCACCTTGGCAAATCGGGGTATCTCGCAGGCCTTAATCAGTCGTCTGCCTGCCATGATGTCGCACAGCGCCTGTTCGGAGCAGCCGATCTGCTCCGCGAGATATTTCTGTTTCATTCCCTTTTGAACGCAGAGTTGCTTGATGCCGATGTCAAACGGATAGTTTGCTTCTGCAATTGTCATCCCCCTCACCTCCTTTCAGCTCCGTCGGGTTAAAAGCCTGCCGGGGCTGTTTTTGCTTACGCGGGCTTGTCCTCAGTCGGCGGCTCGGTGGCGAACAGGTACTCAATAGACATGCCGGGGAAGAAAGTGTTTTTAATCTTTTCTGCTTCACAGAGTTTCAAACGGTCGTAGGAGTTAAGTTTAGCGGACAAAGTAGAAGGATTAATTCCAATTGCCTTGGCAATCTGGGAATTAATTATTCCCTTTCTCGCCATCTCTGCCAGTAGGTTTTTATACATATTATCACCTCCGTTCACGCTATTGCGTAATGTTGATTATATAATACACGCAATTTAGTAAATTATCAAGCGTTTTTTAAAATTATTTTTGCAATTTCGTAAATTACTATTGCATTTTTTGAATTTTCGATATATAATCTATGAAGGGTGATAAAATTGACCATTGAAGAGCAGCTAAAAAAAATAATTTTAGATCGCTATAAAAGCGTTCGTGCTTTTACTCAGGCTGTTGATATTCCATATTCCACAGTAGATACGATGTTTAAACGTGGGATATACGGAACAGGTGTAAGTACCATACTTAAATTGTTTCAGGCTTTAGATTTAGATGTTGAAAGCATTTCAACAGGAGAATTAAAACCTAAAACAAAAAACGCCCCCGTACAAGACGAGAGCGATTTTAAAAAGAAAAGATTAATACATAATTACGCCCAGCTCAATGAGCTGGGGCAGGACACGCTTGTGAACTACTCTGATGACCTTGCCAGCATGCCGAAATATACGGAAGAAGCTGTTGAAGCCGATGTTCAGAAACAAGCATAATTGTAGTAGATTTTGTGCATAAGAAAAGATTGTGATTCCCCTGCCGTTCAACTTCCACATCGGCGGCAGAGGAATCACATGGTGCTATAGAGCCTCAGCAGCTCCAAAATTATTCTATCATGCTATGTGAAATTTGTCAATAATTGGCGTGAAGTTTTTGGAGGTATACTCAATGAAAAAGTGCCCGAAGTGTGGGAGCGAAAACTTAATTGAACGAAAACCCAAAGATGGTCGTAAACGATTTACCTGCACAAATTGCGGCTATAGGATGATCGAAAAAGGACAAACAAATAATGATCTTCCGGAACACGATCAGGAGAATGAATTGGAATACAATCCGGAAAGTGAAGACATGGATGACCGTTTGCCAATCGATTCTTTGATTGAAACGCCTGATGATGAAGATGATGAAGATGATGAAGATGAAAATCCGGAAACCCCTATGGAATCCACACGAGAAAAATGTTTGGGCTTAGCAAAAGCATGGCATATTTCTGCCGTTTTATCCGCAATCGCTTTAATTGTTGGCGGTATAGCAATGGCTTCCATCACTGAAAACGGATTGATGTTTCTCTATTACTTGATTGCCGCTTTTTTTGCGTACCTGATAAACGAAACGATCTCGGCAGTAATCAATTGGCTGGTTTCGAGAAAGTAAAAAAAACGCTCCGCCGACCAAGGATGTACCTACTGCCAAAGAAACGTAGATGAAAGGAGGCAAAATGAATTGGAAATAGCATACTCCAAACAAGCTATTAAATTTTTGAAAAAGCAAGACGTTCCGACAAGGAAGCGCATCATTACTGCCATTGAAAATCTGCCTTATGGAGATGTAGTAAAGTTGCAAAACCGAAGCGGATACCGTCTGCGGGTGGGAGATTACCGTGTGATTTTTGATAAAGATGGTAATGTCGTTTTAGTGGAGAAAATAGATAACAGAGGTCAAGTATATAAAGATTGAATGGAGGAATCAATATGTCACCTGTCAAAGAAAAAATTTACGGTGTGGTGGAGCTGATGAACGAGCAACAAGCCGAGCAGTTTTGGGCTTTGATTCGGACTCATTTTCTTGTCACTGAAAAAGCATGGAATAATATTCCCGAAGAAGCGCCGGACGAGATTGATCTGCAAATGCTCAAAGAAATTGAAGAAGCCCCTGAATGCCACGAGTTTGTCCCTGCACCAGAGGCTTATAAGGAATTAGGTCTTGCATAAAAAAAACCGCTCCGCCGACTCAGGTGGTGCCAGAAGCCGACGGAGCATAATCTTTGTGTGGAGCCATATGTAACAGCTCTATGTGAATTATATCACGTAAAGTGAAATTTGTCAACATGATTTTCAAAAAATATTACACATACTATCAAATAAGAAAGGGAGGCCACAGTTATGTCAACCAAGGAACAGATCAACACCATACTTGACAGCTACTCCGAAGAGCAGCTTGTCAATCTGCTCTGCATGCTCCAGAGCATGCAGAAGATCGCGGACGAGGAAGCGGATGAAGCCTATTGTCAAAAGCTGTATGACGAATATTTGCAGAATCCGGAACCTGTTTCCGAGATGATGAGTCTGGAAGACTTTGCTGCGGAACTGGGGATTGATCTGTCATGAAATATAGTGTCGTCATTTCCAAGAAAGCGCAGAAATTCATTCGAGCGCAGCAGCCCAAGCAACAGAAGCGAATTCTTGATGCTATCAACAAACTGCCGGATGAGGGCGATATTGTGCCGCTGGAGGGTAATACAAACGCCTATCGTCTGCGCGTTGGTGATTACCGGATTATCTACGAGGTGGACAACGGCGCTTTCATTGTGATTGTCGTGGATGCAGGGAATCGCGGACAAATCTACAAAAGAAGATAAAAAATATTCCCCTATCCGCAGTCGCCAAACAGCCGGATAGAGGAAACAGGAGTAACCACACCAAGGGCGTAGTCTGTCATTATGATAGCATATTTTCCTCTTGGTGTCAATCCCTTGATAACAAGGAGGAAAAGAAATCATGAAAAATGCAAACGGTACCGGAGGCATCGTCAATCTCGGCAAACATCGCCGCAAGCCTTACGCCGTTCGGGTGACCCAAGGCTGGATCGACGGCAAACAACTTTACCAGTACATAGGGTACTATGCCACGAGGAAGGAAGCACAAAAGGCGCTTGCGGAATACACAGTTGACCCCCATCTGGTGGTAAAGTCCAAGCTCACCTTTGCGGACTTGTGGAATGATTGGAGTCCCGGCGGACTGAAAGGACTCAGCCTCCAGACCCATGATTCCTATAGAGCGGCGTTCGCCAACCTTGCGCCGCTTCACAACAGGCAATTCACCGAAATCCGGACAGCAGAGCTTCAGAGTGTGATCGACGACTCCGGCAAAGGATATTCCAGCCGTACCAATATGAAAGTGGTGTGCAGCTATCTGTATAAATACGCCATCCAGAACGATATCGTGCAGCGGGATTATTCGCAGTATATCCGAGTGGGGAAGAACGAGAAAAAGGAAAAGACCATTTTCACAGACATTGAGATTCAACGCCTGTTTGAAAACGATACCCTGCCCTATGCCGACACGGTGCTGATTCTACTCTACACGGGATTCCGTGTGCAGGAATTTCTCAATATTCGCAAATGTGATGTGGATTTCAACACAGGCATCATCACAGGCGGATTGAAAACCGAAGCCGGAAGAGATCGTGCTGTCCCGATCCACCCGAAGATCATAAAATATGTTAAGGCAAGATATGACGCCTGCACGGAACCATTCGGCAAACTCACCCACGTTAGTCAAACGAATTATAGAAAGCATTTCGATGAACTGATGACGGAGCTTGATATTACAGGCAAGACCCCACACTGCACCCGCCACACCTTTGCCACCATCATGGGACGCGAGGGCGTTGACGCTCTGGCTATCACTCAGATTCTGGGACACAGCAATTATAATTTTACTGTGAAAAATTACACTCATACGGATGTGAATTATCTCACTGAACAGTTAAAAAAAGTCAATTAAAAAAACGGGCTGCCGATTCGTGAAGAAGTCAGCAGCCCATTTCATTGATTTTGCGGTAATATACACGTAATATACAAAAGTGCCCTTAAAATCCCTATTTTAGGTGTTTGTCACTTAAAAAATCCTTAAATCCAGTCATTTTCACATTAGTACAAATATTTTGGCAGAATCAATTCATTTTATGGTTGCTGTTTTTGTCAATGTATGCTATAATTCAATTAACACAGCGGAACTTGTGTGTGATATGTGAACAATATAAGGAGATGGGTCTATTGAAGGAACAAAATCAACAAATGGAGAAAGTTACGCGTATTGTTTTGATGGCAGCAGTGTCGGCGCTGGCTCTGATTTTGGTTTCAGTAGTTGTTTTTTTGACAAATTACGTTTTGTTGGACGGAAAGGTTTATTCCAGAAAAATGGTAATTCTGAATTTGAGTGGAAGTGATATGGAGGATTTTTCTGCTTTGAGAAAACTCAAAAGATTGGAAAAAGTGGATCTTACTCATACTTCCTTGACCGATCTGTCAGTATTGGATGATTGTCATTCCATCAGATTTGTTGTAATGAAAGATAAAACTGTTCCTGCTGAGCGATGTGTGGCTTTTTATAAAGCACATCCTGACGCGCAGCTGATTAGTAAAGTGGAGATTGCAGATCGGACATTTGCTTTTGATACAGAGGAACTTGCCATAGCTGACATTACCCATGAAGAACTGCGGC
>CAMHAV010000082.1 GCA_946182865.1 uncultured Clostridia bacterium | reverse complement strand
CCCGAACTCCTTGGCCTTGCGCAGCGATTTGGGAAACGAAAGCGCCTCCAGCCCCACCGACACTGCCCACGACCGGTCAGTCGGTTTCCGCGCCGCCACCGTCACATTCGCACCCAACCGCGCCAGCATCGGCGCCAGAAAGCGGGTAATGCGTCCGCATCCCGTTACAAGCACACGGCTGCCGCAGACAGTGCGGGGGTAATGCGTAATGATCTCCGCCAGTGCTCCCTCGGCCGTCGCCTGTGCGTTGCGCAGCAAAAACGATTCGTTGGCATAATAATCCAGCAGATTGAGCTGTGCATAGCCCGGCGATACTTCCCGCAGCTTAGAGGCAATGCCGACAAATACAATTTTTCCGCGCAGCGCGGCGCAGAACTCGTCGTTCAAGGCGATGCGGTAGGTGCTCAGCGGCGCGTTGAGCGTTTCCCCGTCTCTTGTCGGCGGCATCGGCAGGATGACCGTTTCCGCCATCAGCACCGCCGTCAGCGGGTCGGTGGAAGCCACCCCGATGAGTGAAGCGGCAGCGTGTTCAAAGCCAGAACAATACACTGTAATACCTTCGGCCGCCAGCATATTGGCGAGCGCGATCTGGCGCGCGTCACCTCCCACCACGGCAAATATGGATTTTTCCATTGCAATCTCCCCTTAATCGGATTCACGGGAGGAATGATTCTCCCCTATCAACAGGATATGACGGCAGACAAAAACTGACACGGCTCACACGAAAAAAATAACCGGGAAAAGCAACGTAACGCCTTTCTCGGTTATCTCTTTTTGCCAATGATAAAATTTACGAAGGATCTGTTGGTGTCATCACTTTTCTATCGGATAAACAAATTCATACAACAAAAATCTCATTGAATTGACCTTTGGCAAAGCCATGAATTGACAACGGATAGAATCAGTTGTTCTTCATCTTTTCAAAGCAGTCGCTGCAATACACCGGACGGCCCTCGGTAGGCTCGAAGGGAACGGTGGCTTCGCCGCCGCAGGCGTCGCAGACAGCCTTGTACATTTTGCGCTGGGATCTGGTGGCAGCTTTCTTGGCGTCACGGCATTCCTTGCAGCGCTGGGGCTCATTTTCAAAGCCTTTGCTGGCATAGAATTCCTGCTCACCCGCAGTGAAAATGAATTCTTTGCCGCAGTCTTTGCATCTGAGAGTTTTGTCTTCGTACATTGTTGAAAACCTCACTTTGAGAAAAATAAAATTGATCGTCCCGGAGCGGACTTTCACCGCTATCTTTGTAAATCACAACGATCTGTGTTGAACTACCGAGACATTTCTATCAAGATAAGGAAAAAACTCAATCATTCATCAATGATCTCATTTTTTGCCTGACTCGCTGTATCGCATTGTCCACCGATTTTACGCTGATGCCAAGTCTGGCAGCCGTCTGCTCATACGACAGACCGTCGATCCGCAAATTGACCACTGAACGCTCCAACTCAGTCAATTCGGACAAAATGGCTTGTGTCAGCCGACCTACGCCGTCATCATAAAATACATACCCCTCCGGGTCGCCCGAAAGACCGTAGGCGCCCACTCCCGCCGTCATTTCGGCGTCGTTGAACTCCTCGTGATTGTTGAGCGGCTGGTTTTTCTGACTGACATAGGAGCGCACCGCCGAGGAAAGCACATTCTCCACGCACCGCTCGGCGTAGGTGCGAAAGGACGCGCCTTTGGCTGAGTCGTAACTGCGCACTGCCTTTAAAAAGCCGATGGCGGCTTCCTGCGATAAATCATCGACAATGTCACACCCGCAAATCCGGCTTTTGGCTGTCGCTTTGGCGGTAATCATCGCGCTGTAACGCCCCAGCAGGCAGGCAAACGCCTCCTGATCATCGGCAGCGGCACGCGCCGCCAACGCACTGTCCGACAGTTCCGAGAGACCGTTCATCTTCCCTTATCCCCCTTATGTCATAACCCATGCAAAAACACATTTGGAAAAAAGCAGGTGTACCACGCATTGCATAAATCATTTAACGATTCAGTAATACAAATACATGATACACCAAAAAATAAAATTTGTCAATAGATTTTATAGATTATATAAAATTTATTTGAATTTTTTGTTGCTAATGGATATCCGCTGCCGTCGCGAAAAAAATAATCAGATTCTCCTGCCATCAAAACAGATTCCATGGATCGGTATTGCACTGTCCTTCATCGTTCCTGCCTGCGCAATAAACGCCGCCGTCATCATATAAAACAGCCACATGCGTTCCGCCAAGTGCAACTGTTAGCGCCTGCTTCTCCTGAGGCAGATCCACCCAATCGCCTTTTCTCCTGTCAAATACCATTGCCTTATCGTCTTCGGTTATGACAGCGGCACAGTTTCCGCCGGCGTAGACAGACACCGCTTTTTTCCATTCTGCCGGTAAATCCGTAGTGGCCACCACATCTCCCGTGTAAGTCAATCCGATAGCATAGGACGTTGACATGTCCGCGTCCATCAGTTTTTCAGCCATCTGATTGGAAAGATGCGTTGAGACCAATTCGCCGCTCATATTTAGACCGGAAAGAGAGTACTCTCCGGCACATAGTTTTACGATTCCGTTCCAGCCTTTTACAGTGACAAATTGATTGTAACCGCAGGTAACAACCGTTCCGTCTTGAAGCAATGCAGCGGTATTGTAATCCGTAGCGACAATTTGCATCACATCTTTCCACTCACTGACATCGCACTGGCCATATTGGTTATCGCCGCAAGCTGTTACGGTTCCATCAGACAACAGTGCTACCGTATGATAGGCTCCGGCAGCAATCTGCACCGCATTCTTCCACCCCTGTGTGTCACACTGCCCGTATGCATTACTGCCGCATGTCATTACACGACCGTCGTCTGTAAGGCCGACAGTATGCCGAAATCCCACTGCCAAACAGCCATCCTTTAAGCGGCTTCGTTGTTCCATCAGTTTCACATAGGCCTGCGTTTCCTCTGCGGAAAGTGAGGCCTCGATGCCCAGCGAACTTTCCACATCATCGGTTCCCAGATTATTCCTGACTGTCGATTTCGCCAGCAAAGCGGCATCCTGATAGTCTCTGATACTCCACAGAATACCTACACCGGTTCGCCAATCTCCGTCATCTATTAATTTCATCGCATACCGATATTGACATTCCCGGTAAAGCTGCTGACTGTCCTCCCAAAAGAGAATATCCTGCAAAATGGCGGATGCTTCCCGGTAGCTGCCTTGCGCCATCAAAGCGGCTGCCTTCTTTTGCAGGCATGCATAGGCTTTGTCCTTGCTGTCGGAATAATCTCCCAGCCACAAGAACTTCTCATATGCCGCATCATAATCCTCGCGCTTCATCATTGTCTCGGCAACACGGTACCGTGTATCATAATACAAATCTCCGTCTTCGGTGAGATCCAGTAGATTCAGTCGGCTGTCAGCGCTGTCATAATAGCCGTGTTGTGCGAGAATGATGGAGCTTGCTGCGTTGATACGGTGCAGATTAACGAGAACACACGCGCCCGTCACAAACAACAGCAACGCAAGCAGCAGTGAAATCCTTACCGCTCTCACCGGAAAAACAGAACTTTCTTTTTTCTCTCGGTTCATTTTCAGCCTCCATAACATCAATTGAGATTATTGTCCAATGCGGACAGAAGCGTTTGTGAATCTACCCCGTTTGCCTCGGAATAAACGATATAAATATCATCTATGCTATTTCTCGTTATCATATCCGCCAGCGTAGTACCTAACTGTTCTTTTCGGAAATAGATATAACGTATGTCGGTGGTGTGAACCTCGTCATAATAAGGCATCAAAAACGGAGTGAAAGACAGATTGAAACAGTCTCCGATCACCAGCGCGCGTCGGCCGGTGTTGAAACCGGTTTGCAAAATTCTCCACGGAGTCCGGTTACCGCTGAGAAACGCAAGGTTGCTCGTCATTTCATAGCGCATCAGCGGAATTTCTTTCTTCTGATCCACCTGCTGCACCACCATATTTTTGGCAGGCGCAAGACTGTAAAGCAGAGGAAAGGTATCATAATGACCCTCTGCATCAGGCGTTGTCTTGTTCACACGGTAATCATATTCGTCAAACGGGGTGGGAGAAAGTCCCTGAGAGGATATAATCTCACTGAAAACATAATAGGCACCGTGAATATTCCACTGATGATCGGTATAAAGAAACAAATCCTCTCCGTCCAAAATATGCGGCTGAAGAATTTGAAGTGTGTTGTAGCATTTGATTTTATCCGACGTCAGCACATTCATATTATCTGTCAGCGTAGATTCCCAGCCGGAATAATAGCCGCCACTCTGGCTGAAACGGCGCGCCAAAGTAGGAAACGGAGGAGGCGTTACAAAAAAGACATTGCCGTCTTCGGGGAGAAGCGCTGCGTATTTTTCCAGATTATCCGCCACACGCATCATATTTTCTTTGGGATAACGGTAAACCGTGTCCTTGGTTCCGTCATTCTTCAAAAGCCAGAAATACGCTGTATCGTCCACAAACCTTGCGGCGTCACTGTCGGATATCGTGGTTGTCTGGCTGCCAGTAACGGCATCCTTGTCGGAAGTCCCTGTCACAGTGCTGTCGTCGTCACTCCTGACAAAATCCTCGGCTTCTTTCTGCGATGTATCCATATAATACAAATCCTCTGCGGTATTCACGGAAAAACTTCCGAGAATCTTGTTAGAAATATCAATCAGAAAGTCTCGTCCCGGAATGCTGTCCGAGAGAAACGTGTCAAATTGATCGGAAAACTCGCCGCTTTGAAAGCTGCTCCACGTAAGCACCGGTCTGTTTTGAAGAATCCGGTTTTCTCTCTGAGAAATCCGCTCCTTGTCGGAAGTAAAGAAAAATGTCAGTCCTCCTATGACCGCAGTCAAAAGGAACCACCACATGGTCAGTATAAAAAAACCGTTGTTTCTTTTCATCCGAACACTCCTCCTCTCTCAAAATCTGAAGTAAATAAAGGGATTATAGCTCTGACCGATCAAAAAAATCAAAGACAGCAGCAGCAGCACCGTTGCCGCCGCGTAAGAAACAACCTCCGTCCATTGACCTGAAAATCGCTTTCGAAACAGGGGAACAATCGGCAGACAGGCCGTCATGGCAATGAGAGGAAAGACAGAGTATTTGCGAACTACCGCCAAAGCCAGCGGATCGCTGAGCGTAGCCAGCGTCACGCCCTGCTCCGTCAAAGCAATGCCTGCCATTGCGGAAAGCTGACGTATACCAAGCAACAGATTCGTATGATAAAAAAGCACCCATCCCCACACGGTGAGCAGCAGAACCAATGGAAGTCTGACCGCATATGGAATCCGCTCCCACCGCTTGCGCCCGATGACAAAGCGCTCCGCTACGATCAGCAAACCGTAATAGGCGCCCCATAAAATGAAATTCCAGCTCGCGCCGTGCCACATTCCTGTCAGCGACCAGACGATCATCAGGTTCAGCACTGTGCGTGCCGCCGTCCCACGGTTGCCCCCCAGCGGGATATAAACATAGTCACGGAAAAAGCTGCCAAGTGAAATATGCCATCTGCGCCAGAATTCCGAAACGCTGCCCGAAATGTAAGGATAGTTGAAGTTTTCCTTATAGGTAAAACCAAAGATTTTTCCCAGACCGATCGCCATATCCGAATAGGCGGAAAAATCAAAATAAATCTGGAGTGTGTACATGCCCGCCGCGTACCACGCGCCGAGCACCGACATTGTCACTGCGCTGTCCGCCGGATGAAGTGCCTCCACCGCCGCGCCGCAGATATTGGCAATCAGCACCTTCTTGGCAAGACCCACCGCAAAGCGTCTGGCTCCCTCTGAAAAACCGACGGGCGTGGAGCTTCTTGCGTTCAGCATATCCGCTACGTCGGCATACTGCACGATGGGCCCCGCGATCAACTGGGGGAAACAGCTGACATACAACAGCAGCCGCGCAGGATTCTTCTGTGCCTTCGCCTTGCCACGGTACACATCAACCGTATAAGTCAGCACCTGAAAGGTATAAAAAGAAATACCAATGGGCAGCTTTTTTTCCGCAACATGGGCCGAAAGGGAAAGCAAATCGGCCGCTGAATTGACAAAGAAAGCTCCATATTTAAAATACAGCAGAAAGATCATAGAAGCCGACGCACCGACGATCAACCAGATTTTTTGCATAGTCTTTGCCGACGCGCTGCGCTCAATGCCCAGCGCGCATACGTAATTCACGCCGACCGATACCAGCATCAGCAAAATCAGCACCGGTTCTCCCCATGCATAAAACAACAATGATGCGACAAGCAGAATGCCGTTGCGCCACCGGATGCGTTCGTTGAGAAAATAAAGCAAAAGCGTAATCGGAAGAAAAAACATTAAAAACGTCATACTGGAAAAAACCATGTGATTGCATCACCCTTTCTTATTTCACTCCCAGCACGTCGATGTCCGTAAACATAAACTGTAATCTGTGGGTTTTCTTGGCGGTGTGAAAATGGCCGCAGTACCACTTGCGGTAATCCACACTTTCCTCGATGCGGTCCAGCCATTCCTCGGTAGAACTGTCGATGGAGCCTTGGTCGATGTTGGTGATAAACATCTCGCAAGGCTCGTATTTCAGCGGACAAGTGTGGGAGAGAATGATATCCACCTTTCTGCCGCGCGCATCGAGCTGCCGCTCCACATAGGCCTTGATCTCGTCGGTAGGCTGCTCGCTCGCGAACCAGTTCCATCCTCTGGCCAGACGGATGTATTTATCCACACTGTATGCGCCGCCGATCACCATGCAGGCATAACCGTCAAAATCGTACACCTCGCCGTCCTTGGCAAACAGAATTCTGGGTTGCTCCTCATGGTACCACACCGTGCCGCCGCGGTATTCCTTGGTTTTATATCCCACCGCCTCATAAGGGCGCATCTCGTGGTTGCCGTGGATGCAGAAGGTGGTAAACGGAAAATCATTGACAAACCTCTTGCGTCCCTCGTCACGGATATCTCCGTAATAATTCAGACCCGCGTCGCCGAGCACGATCATGACGTCCTCCTCTGTCGGCTGCATGCTCTTGGTAAAGTCAATATAGCGGCTGAAATCGCCGTGAGTATCCCCTGTGATATATGTCATCTCGCAACACTCCTTTTCTGAATCAATAAAAGCGGCGCTCCCGTTGGGATAGCCGGGAGGCCGCCTGCCCAGTCACATTACTTGATCTCCAGACCGCCGAAGTTCACATCCGCATCAATATGTACCGTATGCGCCGCCGGGTCGTCGGAGGAAAGATACTTGTTTTCCACCCCGCCAAAAGCAGTTTTGGACTTCAGGTCAATCCGACAGCCCGCGGGAAGCAGCAGCTCCACTCCGGAAAAAGCTACTTCCGCCTCAACGGTGCAGTCTCCTTCGATGATTGCCTGCCGCAGATCCAGCACGGCGCTGCCAAACGCCACATCCAGCCGGCAGCCTTCAAATTTCTGTCCGTTGTAATTCGGATTGACAGAGCCAAACGCCGTTTCATATTTCGGCAGCGAACCGTCATCGGTAAAAATCACATCACACTGGGTGACATGATCCGATTTCTTGGAAAAAGCGCCCACAATGATGCTGATACCGAACAATATGATAATCACGGGGAGAATCAGCTTGGTCACCGAAACGTCTAACCAGTTTTGCCGCCACACCAGCAGCCCCACACCCAGCAGCAACAGCGCCAGCGAAAACATCTTGTTGGAACCGCGCTGAAAGAAAGAAAGAATCGCCGGAACGATAATGAACACCGTCCACCATCCATCAAAGAAAACGGTGAAATGCTCAATGTACCCTAAGGCCTGCAGCCCGTAGCCTATGCCCACAAAAATGGCGAGAATGCCTACAATCAGAGAAAATAACCTGTGTTTCATCCAAAACCTCTCCTAACTGCAAAAAAGCATATAGTATGTTTATATCATAACACCGTTTTATCTAAATTGCAATCAAAAGTTCAATGATTTCATCTGTTTTTTCCTAGGTTGTTCTTTCATCATGTTGACATGATACACAAAAAAGACTATAATAAAGACAACCGCACACAGAAAGGATGGTTTATTATGAAGTGCAAAAAAGGATTCGCTCTCACGCTGACGGCCGTGCTGTTTCTTTCTGCCGGAGCGAACATTGCGGAGGCGGCCAAACCAAATCCTGTCGCTGCCGAAGCTGTTGTTTCATCGAGCGAAATCATCATCCCTGAAAACGAAACGGTTCACCAACGAGAGCAGGTCAGAACCGCGCAGGAAAGTTCCTCACCCCTCTCCGGCTCCTGCGGAGAAAATCTGACGTGGAAATTCGATCTGGATACCGACACGCTTGTCATCAGCGGCAGCGGCGCAATGATGGATTTTGAGATATCCGATATGCCCAAAGTACATGTCAACACCGTTCCGTGGTATCAGTTTAAAGACTTGATTACCTCGGTACAGTGTGGGACGGAGCCGTGACACATGTAGGTAATTTTGCATTTACGGGCTGCCAATCGCTCAAGGAAATCGCCCTGCCGGATTCCGTGACATCTGTAGGATCATGCGCTTTCTCCGGCTGCACTTCACTGACAAGTGTTACTTTACCCGACGCGATAACGGCCATCAAATATGCCGCTTTCTCCCGCTGCACCGGACTGCAAAGCATCACCCTGCCTGCTTCACTGCAATCAATCGGGAATCGCGCTTTTCTGGGATGAAGCTCAAAGTCACCTATACGAACGGCATTGTCAAGGAGATTACCGGCGGCTTCACCTGCACCCCTGCCAAAATGACCGTGGCGGGACAGCAGAAAATCGTGGTCAGCTACGGCGGCCAATCTACCGGATTTTATGTCACTGTCAATCCTCCCGTTTCCTCCGTGACGATTGCCAAGAAACCCACGAAACTGACCTACACGGAGGGCAACACTTTCAACGCCTCCGGCATGAAGCTCAAAGTCACCTACGCTAACGGCTCCGTCAAGGAAATCACAAGCGGCTTTACCTGCACCCCTGCCAAGCTGAGCAACGTCGGACAACAGAAAATCGTCGTCAGTTACGGCGGCCAATCTACCGGATTTTATGTCACTGTCAATCCCGCTGTCGCTTCCGTGACGATCGCCAAAAAGCCTGCCAAACTGACCTATAAGAAAGGCGAATCTTTCAATTCCGCTGGCATGAAACTCAAAATCACCTATTCGGACGGCACCATCAAGACCGTCACCAGCGGCTTCTCCTACTCTCCCTCCAAACTCAATACGGCGGGGCAGCAAAAGATCATTGTCAACTACGGCGGCAAGACTACCGGTTTTTATGTGACGGTCAAGTAACCACCATTCGTCCGTCTGCCGCTGTTATTCCCATCCATATGAAAAAATATAGCATAGCTGACACTTTTTCCTCGTTCCCAGGGACAAATTATGATTTTTATATTGACAATTGGGGGATTTTGGGATATTATTATTGGTGTTAGGTTACTAACTCAGTCAGTTTTTGAAAATCCCTCAGACAGCCATGTCTCAGGGGTTTGAAAGGAGAAAACACATGAAAGACTATCTGGTAATTGAGAAGGTTGTCGGCCGTGAAATCCTCGATTCCCGCGGCAATCCCACGGTTGAGGCTGAGGTTTATCTCTCTGACGGCACTGTCGGCAGAGGTACCGCTCCCAGCGGCGCTTCCACGGGCGAATTTGAGGCTCTCGAGCTTCGCGACGGCGACAAGGCAAGATACCTCGGCAAGGGCGTGACCAAGGCGGTTGAGAATATCAACACCGTCATCAATGACGTCGTTTCCGGCATGGACGCTTCCGACATCTACGCCGTTGACAAGGCGATGATCGACGCGGACGGCACCAAGGACAAGTCCAAGCTCGGCGCTAACGCCATCCTGGCTGTCTCCATCGCTACCGCAAGAGCCGCTTCCATCTCCCTCGATATCCCGCTCTACAGATTCCTCGGCGGTATCTCCGGCAACCGTCTGCCCGTTCCGATGATGAACATCCTCAACGGCGGCGCACATGCTACCAACACCGTTGACACCCAGGAATTCATGATCATGCCCGTCGGCGCTCCCTCTTTCAAGGAAGCTCTCCGCTGGTGTGCAGAAGTGTTCCACAACCTCGCGAAGATCCTCAAGGCAAAGGGTCTGGCTACCTCCGTCGGTGACGAAGGCGGCTTCGCTCCCAACCTGTCCTCCGACGAGGAGACCATCGAGACCATTCTCGAGGCGGTCAAGGCGGCAGGCTATGAGCCCGGCAAGGACTTCATGATTGCTATGGACGCTGCTTCCTCCGAGTGGAAAGACAAGGAACTCGGCACCGGTCATTACCTCCAGCCCAAGAGCGGCAAGAAGTTCACTTCTGATGAACTCATCGCCCACTGGGCCAGCCTGGTTGACAAGTACCCGATCATCTCCATCGAGGACGCTCTCGATGAGGAAGACTGGGAAGGCTGGCAGAAGCTCACCAAAGAACTCGGCGGCAAGGTTCAGCTCGTCGGCGACGACCTGTTTGTTACCAATACCGAGCGCCTGAAGAAGGGCATCGACCTCGGCTGCGCTAACTCCATCCTCATCAAGCTCAACCAGATCGGTTCCGTTTCCGAGACCCTGGAAGCCATCAAGATGGCTCACAAGGCAGGCTACACCGCGATTTCGTCTCACCGCTCCGGCGAGACTGCGGACACCACCATCGCTGACCTGGCTGTGGCTCTCAACACCTGCCAGATCAAGACCGGTGCTCCCAGCCGTTCCGAAAGAGTTGCGAAGTACAACCAGCTTCTCCGCATTGAGGAAGAACTGGGCGACGCAGCCGTTTATCCGGGCATCGCTGCTTTCAACGTAAAGCGCGGCTAATGCATGCATGTAGGCAGCCCGTTGCGGCTTCCGACATTCTCTAAATAACAAAACAGGTAATGCTGCCATCGTTCGATGAAAGCATTACCTGTTTTTGTTTTTTCCTATCTTTCAATTCACTCGCCGTACCAAAAGCGCCACCATCTGACAGGACTGTCACCGATGGAACCATCACCGAAAAACCGATACGGTCGGACGGCAATATCCCTGTCAAGGAAGATTTTTAATATTCCCCCCAGCCGGAAACACAGCACACGCAGTTTCAGAATCGTCTTCCCGCTGCGCAGGTCAAATTTGATTTTGGGAAGCAGGCTGCGGGTGTACCACACCGCAGCCACATCGTAATAGGGTATTTCATAGCTTACCCCGTGCCAGTATCCGCCGTCAACGGTGAAGTCATGCTCCCCAAACGTGATTCTGCCGCCGTTCATGCTCATGCAGCCGTCAATCACGCCGCAGCCGACGCTTTTTGCCTTTTTACTCTTTTTCTTTTTTCCCAAGGCTCCTCTCCCCTTTCTGCTTTCATCCTATCACAAAGTGATTGTGAAATGATTAACAGAAACGGAACAATCTATAAAAATGCCTGCCGCACCCGAAACGCTGCTTGCGTTGCCGGATACGACAGGCAATTTTACATGTTCATTCCATCGGTTCAATTCTTGTCATCCGCGAGGAATTTGTAGACATAGGCCGCCAGCGCACCGCCAATGAGCGGAGCGACGATAAAGACCCACAGGCTCTTGAGCGGCTCGCCGCCCACAAGAATGGCGGGGCCAAAACTGCGCGCGGGATTGACGGACGTTCCCGTGAAGGAGATGCCGAGGATATGCACCAGCGTGAGGGACAGACCGATCACCAGACCTGCCACGGAGCTGTAGCTCGGTTTGGAAGTAACACCCAGCACCGCGATGACGAACACAAAGGTGAGAATGATTTCGATCAGAAGCGACTTCCAGATGCTGCCGTTGTAGAGCGCGTTGGTGCCAAGACCGCTTGCACGGCCCACGAACATCGCCAGCACACCAGCACCCGCGACAGCGCCAAGGCACTGCGCGATGACATAGCCGATAAAGTCGGTCACGGACATTTTGCCGTTGATCAGCACCGCCAGCGACACGGCGGGATTGATGTGGCAGCCGGACACATTACCGATGGAATACGCCATCGCGACGATGACCAGACCAAAGGCCAGCGCCACCAGCAGATAGCCGGTTCCGGTTTGCGAGGATGCGCCGACAACAGCGGCGGTTCCGCAGGCGAAAAGCACCAGCACAAATGTACCGATAAATTCCGCGAGATACTTCTTCATTGCGTCAAGGTCTTTCATGATAAAGAACCTCCTTATGAAATTTTTCTATGAAAACAGGATAACAGCGATCACACACCATGTCAATCATATTCTTGCCGGAAAATCCCATTTTAAACAACCCGCAAAACAAAATAGCAATTATATGTTTTGTATAGATTTTTTAATATTTTATCTTATTTTTAATTTATTATACCATATAAATTCCATAAAATCAATAGCCATTTGTGATTTTTTGCAAAACCAACAGCAGTCCTGCCGCTCTTTTTCATTCAGTGCGGCAGGACTGCTGTTGAAAGGATATTGCCGTTTCAGTCCCCCAGCGGGACGTCGAATTTTTTCAGCTTATCATAGATTTTGTCAAGCTCCGACTGCTCCGGCTGCTCGTCGTCGAGCTGCTTGCGGATGTTCTGCATCATCACATCGGTATAAGAAATCACATCGGCGCAGGTTTTGAGCTGAGAGGCAATCGACTGGGGGGCGTTAAGCTGCTTTTTATACTTGATCTGGTGTTCCAGACTGGCCCAGAAATCCATCGCAATGGTGCGAATCTGAATCTCCGCCTTCACCCTTTTGACCGACTGCGTAAAATAGACCGGCACCGAAACAATCAGGTGCAGACTGCGATAGCCGCTCGGCTTGGGATTGGCGATATAATCTTTTTTGCTAATCAGTTCAATATCGTCCTGACTGATCAGTGCGTCGGCAATGCGGTAGATATCGTCCACATAGGAGCAGATCACCCGGATGCCCGCGATATCATTGAGCTTTTCCTCGATGTTTTCTCGGGTAATCTCCCACCCCTTGCGGTTCATTTTTTCCATAATGCTGACCTGACTTTTCAGCCGGGTCTGAATGGAACTGATGGGATTGCGCTGGTATTTCAGCTCAAACTCGGTATCCAATATCTCCAGCTTGGTACGGATTTCCCGGATGGCGGAGGAATAATAAAACATCAGCTCCTTAAAATCCAGCAGCGTATCCAGCAGCTCATTGGCGTGCGCCATGATCGTATTTTGCATGGCGGCGTTGTCCTTGAATAAATCCAGCTCCAGCGACGGTTTGTTTTCTTCCATGTTCCATTCTCCTCATCTCATACCGACCAGAATGACGGTTTTTTTCTTATTCATTTTAATATTTTACTCTCTCTGTATGGCGTTAATGTTGCGGTTTTGTTTTTGTTTTGTTAATTTCATAGCGTTTTTCGATCTGTCGCATCATGCTTTTTTCTATTAAAAACAATAAAAAGCGCGGGGACACGCTTCTTTCCGAAGCCTGTTCCTGCGCTTTGCCATTCGATAACCGTTGTCACCTCCTGCCTGTGTCATTCACCCACTCAGCAATTCTTGCCGTAACGCTCACTGAGGATTTTGATCAGCTCAAGTACCCA
>CAMHAV010000081.1 GCA_946182865.1 uncultured Clostridia bacterium | reverse complement strand
AAAGTTATAAAAATATAGAGAAAAATGACATTTTTTTTGAAATTTCCCAAATTTAGAAATTAATTTGCGAAACCTCTTGAAATCATCTTGAAAACTGGTATAATGAATATATTAATAAAGGTGAACGATGAGATTATCGTAGGGATTGCCGGGAAATGACATACATAGGGTTGTCTGTTTCCGAATTTGACAGATTGGGGTATTTTAGAAAAAATGACATATCAGACCAAAAGACGCGCCGGAAAGGGAAAGGGCGGTAAGTCCGGTGCTTCCTTTTTTGACGCCGCCAAAAAAAATTTTCTGCATTCGACCCAAAAAATGAAACAACAACAGGACGGTTTGTTTCATGAGATTCACTCGGCGAATCTGTCTACCAAGGTGATTGTGGGTGTTTTGCTGGGTGTGGCAGCTGTGATTGTTGTGGTGTCGGTGACAAAGTCGCAGATTTCTGTCAGCGAAAAGCAGCAGGTTTTGGATGATCTTGACGCAAAAATCGCGCAGCAGGAGTTGGATAACGCGGAATTGGAACAGTTGATTAACGGAGATCTTAACGCGTACATAGAAGATTATGCGAGAGATAAGCTGGACATGGTCAAACCGGGTGAGCGTGTGTATATTAATACCGTTGGTGAGTAAGGCCGGGACAGCGTAAGATTTGTATTTTAATGCAGGAGGATCATTTCGGATTATGGCTTTTGAGGTTGGACAGATTGTCGAAGGCAAGGTAACGGGTATTGTCAATTACGGTGCGTTTGTGGATATCGGTGACAATACGTCGGGCATGGTGCACATTTCTGAGGTTGCGCCGGTGTATGTGAAGGAGATCAAGGATCATCTTGCCGTCGGGCAGGAGGTCAAGGTCAAGATTCTGGGGATTGACGAGAAAGGCAAGATCAGTCTTTCCATCAAGCAGGCAATGCCCCGCACACCCGGCAACGGCGGCAACCGTCGTCAAGGCGGCGGATACAATCGGCAGCGCGGCGGTCAGAGCGGCAGAAGCCAGTCCGGCAGTCCCGATAACTTTGACTGGAACCGCAGACAAAACACCTCCGACAACTTTGACGATATGCTGTCAAAATTTATGGCGTCGAGCGAGGAAAAGGTGTCAGGCATGAAAAAAGACAACCGGCGCAGCCGTAAAGGCGGCAACAACGGCGGCAACCAGTGGTGAGCCGAAAGTACCAAATCAATACATATTTAAAAAAAGCATTCAGGCGGTTACCGCGGATTTTGAGCGTGTTGAGGCACGGTGAAAAATTGCAGGCGGCAATCGCTTTTTGTGCAGCCAAAGGAGTATTTTTACTATGAGAAATATACATGTTTCGATGATCTCCGATACAGTACGTGAGCTTTGCATCAACGCCAACAAGGTGCTTCCCTCCGACCTGACCGACAGAATCGAGAGCTGCGCCCAATGTGAAACTTCGGCGTTGGGGCGGTCGATTTTCGGGGATATGAAAGCCAATATTGAGGCGGCCAAGGAACTGGATATTCCCGTGTGTCAGGATACGGGTATGGCTGTGGTGTTTCTGGAGATCGGACAGGATGTGCATATCGAGGGAGGACTGCTTGAGGACGCTGTCAATGACGGTGTGCACAGGGGCTACACCGAGGGATTGCTGCGCTGCTCCGTGGTAGGCGACCCGCTGCGCCGTGTCAATACCGGAGACAACACGCCCGCTGTGATTCACACGCGGCTGGTGGCAGGGGATCGCATCAAAATCACTGTGGCGCCCAAGGGCTTTGGCAGCGAAAATATGAGCCGCCTCAAAATGTTCACACCCGCATTCGGTCGGGAGGACATCATTGCCTTTATCGCGGAAACCGCTAAGATCGCGGGCGGCAACCCCTGTCCCCCTATGGTGCTGGGCGTTGGCATCGGCAGCGACTTTGAGGGCTGCGCGCTGCTGGCCAAGAAAGCGCTTTGCCGCCCTCTGGACACGCCTCAGCCGGATGAATTTTATCGCGCGATGGAGGCGGACGCACTGGCGGCGGTCAATGCCACGGGTGTGGGGCCGCAGGGCTTCGGCGGCAGCGTTACCGCACTGGCCGTGAATATTGAAACAGCGCCGACACATATCGCGGGGCTTCCGGTCGCTGTGAATGTAGGGTGTCATGTGACCCGCCACGCTTCGGCGGAGCTGTAATTTTTTCCGTTTTGAATTGCCGTCGGGCGGTCAGAAAGACTGTCAGGCGGCTTTTTTGCGTATTTTGCGTATTTTTCGTACGTTGGGGAAATGTGCGGCAAATGTTAAATTTTATTAAATTTTAGAAAATATATAGCATATTTTTGTTTATTATGTTATAATATATTCGGAGCACAGAGAACCCGTCAAAAGAAAGATCGGAGTGGTCGTCGGACGGCGCTGTGTGTCCGTACCCTGAATGATTTCTCATCCATGAGAAAGGAGCCAATACATTTATGAAACTGACAATTACCGGAAGAAAGATCAATCTGAGAGATTCCTTTAAGGAACGAGTGGATCGGAAGTTTAAAAAGTTCGATAAATTCTTTGACGAGTCGGCGGACGCGACCGTGACCGTCACTATGGAGCGCAACCGCTACACCATTGAAGTGACGATCCGCAGCAACGGCTACATCTACCGCGCCGAGAAAACGGGTCTTGACCTCGATGAAGCGCTTGATTTGGTAGTGGACAGCCTGTCGGCACAGATTCGCCGCAATAAGAAGAAGCTCGCCAAGCGCGTTAAGGCCCCCAATCCGATGGAGGCGTTTGAGCCGCTGGGAGGCGACCCCGAAGATGAAGAGGCAGAGGACGAGGAATTCCAGATCGTGCGTACCAAGACCTTCCCGGTCTTTGCGATGGATGTGGACGAGGCTGTTCTTCAGATGAATATGCTCGGGCATAAGTTCTTCATGTTCCGCAATGTCGAAACCGGCCAGATCAATGTGGTGTATCTCCGCCGTGACGGGGATTACGGTCTGCTGATTCCTGAAGACAAGTAATGATTCCTCATTTTTATCATTTCATCAGACTTTTCCTTTTCTGTTCATAAAACTTCCTTCAAAAGTCAACCGCCGCACCTGCTTTTGCGAAAAGGTGCGGCGGTTGATTTTTGTTTGTCCTACTTCTTTTTTAATGGGATTTCGCATATTGTTGTACCACAAGATAATCCAAACAGACAAGGGAGAAGAAAAATGGAATATGTGGAAAAACGGGAAGAAAGCAAACGAGCGTTTCCGTCTCAGACAAAGGCAACGCTGTCACAACTTATCGCTGCTGTCAGGGATGACCGATATAAGCTGGCGCTATTTGCCTGTCTGATGATGGGGGTCGCGCTTGGCAGCTTTTCACGGGCTATTTACGGAGGGGAAGAATGGCACGGAGTGATGGAGGGATATTGTGCCGGCTTTTGGACGGCGTTGCAATATGTAACCCCTGTCACGATGGCATTTATCGCAACGATACTCGTGTGCGCGCCTTTCGGAGTGACACGGCTGCTGATTGGCCCCGCCGTCTGCCTGCGCGGTATGGGGCTGGGTTCGCTGATCTGTGCCGTGATGCAGGCGGAGGGGACAGAGGGGATATGCTTTGCCGCGCTGGTGATGCTGCCATATGCGGCAGTCAATGCGATGATTGCCGTATATGGGGGAGAATACGCCCTCGGTATGCGGCATTCCTTTGAACAGGGCCATACGGGATTGACCAAGGGGCTTGTGCTGCATACCGTCAAAATGAGTTTGTTTTATCTGGGGGCAGCCGCGTTGTCCTGCGTGGTGTTTGCCGCGTCATGCGTGGGGTTCGGTCGGTATTTGATGTAAAAATCATTGCCGTGCGCTCGTGCTGCCGAGGCCGCCGTCGCGGATGCCGTCAGCGTCGTCGTCCTCCACAATGCCGAAGGGGGTGAAAATTCCCTGCGCAAAGCTGTCACCGGCGCGCAGCGAGAGAATTTTGCCCTCGTTGGAGTCGTTGGTGATCTTGATGAAAATATGTCCCTCGTTGGAGGAATGGTAGTAGTCGCTGTCGATCACGCCGACGGTGTTGTTGAGCTGTAGGCGGTATTTGAATCCCAGTCCGCTGCGGGGATAGATCATCAGCACCCAGCCCTCCGCAATACGCGCACGAATGCCGGTGGGAATTTTAGCGGTTTCGCCGGGACGCAGCGTGAGATCGCAGGGCAGGGCAAAGTCGTATCCGGCGGATCCGGAAGTCGCGCGGCGGGGAAGGGGAATGCGCTCCAAAGCCTCCGCCGCGCCCTCTTTGCTGCCGAACCGGTCGCTCCACGCCTGGGCAAAGATTTCCTCAGATACCTTTTCAAATTTTGCGATTTTTTTCATTGGAGCCTCCAAACTGAATTCAAAGTTCTCCGTTTTCGATGGCGGCGATCTGCGCGATTCTGGCGGCGTGTCTGCCGCCCTCAAATTCGGTGTGGAGGAAGAGGTCTACCAGCTCCACGGCCACGCCGGGGCCGATGACTCTGCCGCCCATACAGAGGACATTGGCGTCATTGTGCAGGCGGGTATATTTCGCGCTGAAATGGTCGGAACAGCAGGCGGCACGGATGCCCTTGACCTTGTTGACCGCCATGGACATGCCGATGCCGGTGCCGCAGATAAGGATGCCTTTTTCACATTCGCCGCCCGCCACGCTGCGTCCCACGGCTGCCGCGATGGGCGCGTAGTTGACCGAAGCCTCCGAGTCGGTGCCGAAGTCCTTGAAGGCGATGTGGTTGTCGTTTAAATATTGAATGATTTCCTGTTTCAGGGCGAATCCCCCGTGATCACAGCCAATTGCTATCATAAAACATGTCTCCTTTGGTTATGGTGGTTTTCTTTTTACACCTGACGTTTTTTTAATTCCCGTTCCGCCTGTGACAGACGAAGATAGGTGGGGACCAGTTCTTCGGGCGATTGCGCGCCCTGCTGGGCAAAGACACGCTGCGCCGCTTTTGCCACACCGAATCCCCGCTGGAAACGGATATGCTCCGGCGCGAGCCGTATGTCGGGCAGTGTTTCCCGCATCGCGTCATAGCAGAGCTTTGCGCCGTCTCCTGCCAGCGTAACGCGTCCGTCCTCATACGTTAGTTCGTTTGTCAGTTCCTCAATGGAGATCGCCCTGTCCTCGCACAGACGGACGAGCCGCCCGTCCTCAAAAGTAAAGAGCGCGTTGTAAACCTGCTGACGGCGCGCGTCCATGACGGCGCAGATCACGCCGTCCAGCCCGAGGCAGTTCCATGCAATGGCCTCCAGTGTGGAAACCCCGATGCAAGGCGTAGCGGCGGTGAATGCCATGCCCTTGACCGCCGCTACGCCGATGCGGATGCCCGTAAAGGAACCGGGACCCGCCGCGACCGCGTAGCAGTCGATATCGGCGGGTGTCAGCTTGGCGTTGGCAAGCGTGTTGGCCACCATGGGAAGCAGCGTTTCGCTGTGTGTCAGTCCCACCTTGACAAAGCTTTCCGCTATGATATTGTCATCTTCCGCGACAGCGCAGCCTGCCGATATGGCGGAACTGTCGATAGCGAGTATTTTCATATGGTTTCGTCGATTCCTTCCGTTGGGGGCAGCGCGTCCGGTGCGTGAATCCTGAAAATCCGTGTGTCATCGTGACACGGGGCGGATATCTCGATGTCAATGCGTTCTTCAGGGAGCGCGCCCTCGATGTTTTCGCTCCACTCGGTCACCACCACGCCGTTGCCGAGGTAGTCGAAAAATCCGGTGGAATACAGATCGTCCCAGCTCTCCACGCGGTACATATCGAAGTGATAGAGCATGACGCGCCCTTCGTGTTCGTGAACAATGGCGAAAGTGGGGCTGGATACCTCGTCGGACGGCACGTCCAGTCCGGCTGCGAGTCCGCGCACAAAGGCGGTTTTGCCCATGCCCAGACCGCCGAAAAGGGCGATGAGTTCGTCCCCTTTCAGCAATTGTCCGATGCGTCTGCCGAGTGCCTCGGTTTCCTCGGGAGAGCGGGTGATGATTTCCGTGTTGTCTTTGAATGCGTTCATAGGCTGCTTATCAGAACAAGCCCGTGATCGCGCCGCTGCCGTCCACGTCAATCTTGTTGGCGGCAGGTACCTTGGGCAGACCCGGCATGGTCATGATATCGCCCGTGAGCGCCACCACAAAGCCCGCGCCGTGAGAAAGCCGAATCTCCTTGACTGTAATCTCGAAGTCGGTGGGACGGCCGAGCAGTGTCGGGTCATCCGAGAGAGAATACTGCGTCTTGGCGATGCAGACCGGCATATCGGCGGCGAGTGCTTCAAAGGAGGCAAGCTGTTTTTCCGCCGCAGAGGTGAAGCTGACCCTGGACGCGCCGTAGATCTTGGTGGCGATTTCGGTGATCTTCTCCTTGACCGAGAGGGAGGTGTCGTAGATAGGGGCGAAGTGCGAGGGCTTTTCCACGGCTTCCACCACCTTGAGCGCCAGTTCCCTGCCGCCTTCGCCGCCTTTGGCAAAGACTTCGGAAAGGGCAAATTCCGCGCCGAGGCCGCGGCAGTAATCCGCGATGTAATCCAGCTCGGCCTGCGAATCGGTGAGGAAGCGGTTGATGGCCACCACCACATTTACGCCGTATTTCTTCATGTTTTCAATGTGTTTGCCGAGGTTGACAATGCCCTTGGCCAGCGCGTCCGGATTTTCGGCGGCCAGCTCGGTCTTGGGAACGCCGCCGTTGTATTTGAGGGCGCGGACGGTGGCCACGACCACACAGGCGGCGGGCTTCAGGCCAGCCATACGGCACTTGATGTCATAGAATTTTTCCGCGCCGAGATCGGAGCCGAAGCCGGCTTCGGTAATGCAGTAATCGGCCAGTTTGAGGGCCAGTTTGGTGGCGCGGATGGAGTTGCAGCCGTGCGCGATATTGGCGAAGGGGCCGCCGTGCATGATGGCGGGGGTGCCTTCCAGCGTCTGAACGAGATTGGGCTTGATCGCGTCCTTGAGCAGCGCCGCCATAGCGCCTTCGGCGTGCAGATCGGAGGCAAACACGGGTTGGCCGTCGCGGGTGTAGGCGACGAGAATTCTGCCGAGGCGGTATTTCAGATCGTCAAGATCACTCGCGAGACACAGAATCGCCATGACTTCGCTCGCCACAGTGATGATGAAGCCGTCCTCACGGGGAACGCCGTTCATCTTGCCGCCCAGTCCCACAATGACATTGCGCAGCGCGCGGTCATTCATATCGAGGCAGCGCTTGATGAGAATGCGGCGCTGGTCGATGTCGAGGGCGTTGCCCTGCTGCATGTGGTTGTCGAGCAGCGCGCAGAGCAGATTGTTGGCGGAGGTGATGGCGTGCATATCGCCTGTGAAATGCAGATTGATGTCCTCCATCGGCACGACCTGTGCGTAGCCGCCGCCTGCCGCGCCGCCCTTGATGCCGAACACTGGGCCGAGGGAGGGTTCGCGCAGGGCGATGATCGCTTTTTTGCCGATCTTAGCCATGGCCTGACCCAGTCCGACGGAAGTGGTGGTCTTGCCCTCTCCGGCGGGAGTGGGGTTGATGGCGGTGACGAGAATCAGCTTGCCGTCGGGACGGTCGGCAAAGCGGGCGTACAGCTCTTCGCTGAGCTTGGCCTTGTATTTGCCGTAGAATTCCAGATCGTCGGCGCTCAGTCCGAGATCAGCGGCCACGTCCTGAATGGGGCGCATAGGGGTCTGCTGTGCGATTTCGATATCAGATAGCATGACAGTCTCTCCTTTGGAGTCAATATGTACCGCAGCCGACAAGAAAAAGATTTGTTTGCTGCGAAAATGATGCATTTTCATTATAACACACATTAATGCAGAATTCAAATATCTTTCACTAATTTTACTTGAAGTTGCGATACAAATAATTTATAATATTTTTTGTAGATTGTGTATTTTACATAATTTGACGGCAGATTTTCAATAGAAAGGAGTTTTTCACACAAGATGTCCGATAAATTATTTCAATTGAGACGGTTTGCGGGCAGAGCAGCGGTGGCTGTGGTGAACTATGTGAGAACCACTTACATTGCCATGTGGGCTTTGATATTGACCTGCACGGTGTACGGGTGTATGCTCATTCACAGCGCGCGTCCCATCGCGATCAAGACGCAGGTGATGGCGGCGATGATCGGATTCGGCGGCGCGTTTGTCATTTCGCTGATGGACTATCACCGGCTCGGGCAGCTCTGGCCGATTGTCGGCGGCATGTGCGTGTTTCTGGTGGGACTCACCTTTGTGGTGGGACAATCCGCGATCGGCGGCAACTCGGTCGCGGATGACGTGGCCTGGCTCAATATTTTCGGCTACAGTTTCCAGCCCTCGGAGCTGATGAAGATCGGCTTTATCATCACGTTTTCCTATCACTTATCCTATGTGTTGGAAAAGGGTACCCTGAACACGCTGTCGAGCGTGTTTATGCTGGGCGGTCACGCGTTTGTCCCCGTGGGTCTTTGCATCGCACAGGGAGACGACGGAACGGCGCTGATGTTTCTGGTGATGTTTCTCATCATGTTTTTCTCCAGCGGTCTGAGCTGGCAGTTTATCATCCTCGGTCTGTCGGCCATCGTGGCCATGTCTCCGCTGCTGTGGCAGAGCATGAGCAGCCACCAGCAGCAGCGTTTCTCGGCGGTCTACAATCCGCAGGAGGGGGACGAGATGGGCATCCTCTATCAGCAGACGCTCGGCAAGGTGGCCATCGGCAACGGCGGTCTGACGGGTGAGGGACACGGCACAAGCACCATGATTCAGTCGGGACTGGTGCCGGAGGATCACAACGACTTTATTTTCACCGTGGCATGCGAAGAATTTGGTTTCCTCGGCGCGCTGGTGCTGCTGGGTCTGCTCTTTGCGGTGATGCTGCTGTCGCTTTACGCGGCCTACAAAGCGGTGGACATGATGGGGCGGTTTATGTGCATCGGCTTTTTCGCCATGATCGCCACACAGACGATATTCAACATCGGCATGTGTATTTCGGCGCTGCCGGTTATCGGTATCACGCTGCCTTTCTTTTCGGCGGGTGGTTCGTCGAGCATGTGTCTGTATTTCGGCGTTGGCGTGGTGCAGAGCGTTTATATGCGAACGATGGAGAGTACCGGCGCGGCTATCGGCAGCAGGCGGCGTTCCGGCGGTATGCGGATTCGGTACAGTTAATTTTTTGCAAGGAAAGGGTTTGAACAATGCAAATGGAACAAAACAACAGACTGACGATTTTGTCAGGGAGAAACATTCTGGCGGCTCTGATGGCGGTGGTCGTGCTGACTACGACCTGCTGTGCCGGCGGTGGGGAGCAGCCAACATCACCTTCTGACGGGGGGAAGACAACGGTGAGCAGCGGTGATTGGGTGACGATTTCGTCCATCATGGATAAAGTGGTCTATGACAGGGAACCTGTGAAAATCGTGCTGATCGGAGACAGCATCACGCAGGGCGTGGGCAGTTCCGATTACAATCCGGCGGGGGAAGTGATTGTCAAGGAAAACCCCAAGCTCTGGCGCAGGAATACGGGCAAAAAAGCGTGGTCGGCCATGCTGAAAAAGCGTCTGGAAACCGATTACAACGCGCAGGTGACCAACAACGGCATCCGAGGCGTTTCGACCCATCAGATTCTCTATTTCTGGGATCAGTTGGTGGAAGGCGACGAGGATATCGCCATCGTGATGCTGGGTACCAACAACCGCACGCTGGATGACGAAAAGAATTTTAAATATACCAAGCAGTCCCTTTATGATGAGCTGCAGGAAATTAAAGACCGGCTGGAGGCCAACGGCACACAGGTGATCTTTATGTCGGCCGGCCCTGTGGGACTCAACAACGAAAAGACCAACGGCAAGCATTTTCATATGAATGACGTGGAGGAAGTGATTGAGAAATTCGCCGCGGACAATCACAGGGAGTATATCAGCATTTACAAGAAAACGATGGAATACATGGATAACACGGATACCGATATCAGTGATTTGCTGGCCGACGGCATTCATCCCAACGACAAGCTGCACCTGCTCTATTACAAGTGGGTGTCGGACGGACTGGGACTCAGCCGGAAGATTGACAGCGCGTCGTGGTAATGCCAGAAATTGACAAAATAAAGGGACGGTCAAAATGAAAAAGAAAATCACCGCGATGGTGTGGCTGCTGACGATCTGGGCGGCAGCTTCCTGCACGATGATGACGTATGCGGCCCAGACCATGACCATCAGCCAAAACGGACTCAAGCTGATTGAGAGTTTGGAAGGATATCACTCCACCGCGTACAAGGCGGTATCCACAGAAAAATATTACACGATCGGCTACGGTCATTACGGTAAAGACGTGTACGAGGGTATGACGATCACCCGGGAACAGGGAGAGGAATTGCTGCGGAAGGATCTGGAAAAGAGCGTTGCCAGCGTCAACCAATTTCTTGCCGGCAGCGGCATTTCTGTCAGCCAGAATCAGTTTGACGCGCTGGTGAGCTTTACTTTCAACTGCGGCATTTATGTCTGAACCAATACGAAAGATTTTACCTTGCGCACCATGCTGCAAAACGGTATTTCCCAATACTCGGACGCCCGGATCAGAGAAGCCTTTACCTCATGGAACAAAGCAGGGGGAAAAATTAATGACGGTCTGATCAACCGAAGAAATCAGGAGGCGACGCTGTTTTTACAGGGACGCGTTACGCCAAGGCCGACGCCTCGCTTTACGCCTGCCCCTTCGTCCTATCGGGTTTCCTACCGACGGGTGCTGTATGTCAACGAAAGTGCTTTGGCCAGTTCCCGCATGAGTGGCACCGACGTAAAATATTTGCAGGTTTGTCTGTATTATCTGGGGTATGACGTGGCGTATGACGGCATTTTCGGTTCGGGTACGGCGGACGCGGTGCGGGCCTTCCAGACCCATTACGATCTGGATGTGGATGGTAAATGCGGCCGCGCTACCTGGAACGCCATGGAAAACGCGGTGGCCGCGAATCCTGCCGTTGCTTCGGTCACTGTCAGGAAGAAGCCCTCCAAGCTGATTTACACGGCGGGAGAATCCTTCAACGCAAGCGGGATGATGCTGAAAGTATCCTATATTGACGGCACAGCGGAGGAAATCGCAGGCGGCTTCACCTGCACGCCGTCCGGCCAACTGAACACCGTAGGACAGCAGAAGATTGTGGTGAGCTATGGCGGAAAGTCCACGGGCTTTTATGTAACGGTGGGCAAAGCGGCGGTTTCGGTCGCCGTAAAAAAGAAGCCAGATAAACAGGTCTACACGGCGGGAGAATCGTTCAGCGCAAGCGGTATGATGCTGAAAGTGACCTATACCGACGGTACAACGGAGGACATCACCAACGGATTCACCTGCACGCCGTCCGGTCAACTGAACACCGTGGGACAGCAGAAGATTGTGGTGAGCTACGGAGGCAAATCCACGGGTTTTTATGTAACAGTGGGCAAAGCGGCGGCTTCGGTCGCCGTAAAAAAGAAGCCGGACAAACAGGTCTACTCGGTGGGGGAATCGTTCAGCGCAAGCGGTATGATGCTGAAAGTGACCTATACCGACGGCACGGTCGAAGAAGTCACAAACGGATTCACCTGCACACCGTCCGGCAAGCTGAATATGGCGGGACAACAGAAGATAGTGGTGAGCTACGGCGGAAAGTCCACGGGCTTTTATGTAACGGTCAACCAAGTGGCGGCTTCGGTCACCGTAAAAAAGAAGCCGGACAAACAGGTCTACACGGTGGGAGAATCGTTCAACGCAAGCGGCATGATTCTGAAAGTGACCCGTACTGACGGCACGGTTGATGAGGTCACAAGCGGATTTACCTGCACGCCGCAAAAAATGGACGCGGCGGGACAACAGAAGATAGTGGTGAGCTACGGCGGCAAGTCTACAGGATTTTATGTGACGGTCAACAAAGTTGTCGCGTCGGTTGTGATTGCGAAAAAGCCCGCCAAGCTTAATTATGTTGTGGGGGAATTTTTTGACGCGAGCGGTATGATACTGCGGGCTACCTACACCGACGGAACCACGGGCGAGATCACCGGCGGCTATACCTTTATGCCATCCGGCCAGTTGAACCAGCCGGGAGAGCAGAAGATTGTGGTAACCTATGGCGGCAAGGCGACGGGTTTTTATGTGACGGTGGAATAACCGACAGACCTATGCAGTAAAATCACTCATTTATACAAAACCATAAAGAAATACCGGTTTGCTCCGATAGGGAACAAGCCGGTATTTTGAATTGTTAATTGATTTGCGAAAAGTGTCAAACCAAAGACAACCTTACGCTTCTGCGGGAGCCTCTTCCTCGGCTGCAGCGGGGGCTTCTTCTTTGCCCATATTCTCCACGATGTCCTTGGTATCTCTGGCGATGACCATTTCTTCGTCGGTGGGAATGACGTACACTCTCACGCGGCTTTCGGGGGTGGAGATTTCCGCTTCCTTGCCATGGATGGTGGCGTTGACTTCCTCATCCAGTTCTACGCCGAGGCATTCGAGGTAACGGCAGATCTTGGAGCGGTGAACCGTCTGGTTTTCACCGATACCCGCCGTGAAGACCAGCGCATCCATGCCGCCGAGTGCGACATAGTAGCTGCCGATGAACTTTGCGATCTGATATTCCAAAATTTCATGGGTGAGAATCGCTCTCTCGTTGCCCTCTCTGGCGGCGGCGGTGACGTCGCGGTCATCGCTGGAAACGCCGGACAGACCGAGCATACCCGACTTCTTGTTGAGGATGGCGTCCATCTCGGAGGCGGACAGACCTTCCTTCTCCATGATGAAAGTGACAACCGAGGGATCGAGCGAACCGGAGCGGGTGCCCATGATGAAGCCATCGAGCGGGGTCAGACCCATCGAGGTGTCGATGACCTTGCCGTCCTTGACGGCGGAGATGGAGGAACCGTTGCCGAGGTGGCAGTTGATGATGCGGGTGCCTTCCGGATTTTCGGCCTTGCCGAGCAATTCGAGGCATCTGCCGGTGACATATCTGTGGCTGGTGCCGTGGAAGCCGTAGCGGCGCACGCCGTATTTCTCATAATATTCATAGGGAACACCGAAGGTGTAAGCCTTGGCGGGCATGGTGGAGTGGAACGAGGTGTCAAATACGACGACCTGCGGCACGTCCTTGCCGAATACGTCGATAGCCGCTTCAATGCCCTGAATGTGGGCGGGATTGTGAAGAGGAGCGAGCGGGCTGAGTTCGCGGATGCCCTCGATGACCTCGTCGGTGACAAGGCAGGAATCCTTAAAGAGCGAACCGCCCTGTACCACGCGGTGACCCAGTGCGGAGATCTCGGAGAGATCGTCCACCACTTTGCCTTCGCCGGAGGTGAGCGCTTCTTTGACGGCATTGAATGCTTCGGTGTGGTTGGTCATGGGAACTTCGGTCACATAGGACTCGCCGTTGACCTTGTGGGTGAGCTTGCTGCCCTCGATGCCGATTCTCTCGCAAAGACCCTTTGCGATGACCTGCTCGTTGTCCATATCGATGAGCTGATACTTGAGCGACGAGCTGCCTGCGTTGATAACGAGAATTTTCATGGGAATGATCTCCTTGTCTTGAATAAATTAGGCAAG
>CAMHAV010000080.1 GCA_946182865.1 uncultured Clostridia bacterium | reverse complement strand
TGTTCTTCAGATCAGAATAAATGCCCATTTGCCATATCCCGCCAATCAGGCAAACCACGGAAAATGCAAATACTATGATGACACAAGCGATCTTTCCTTTTATTCTCGTTCCTTCTGCCAATTTAACTACCGCCTTTTATATCAATTTAAAAAATTCCGGTTTTTGGCAATCAAGTACCGCAAACCACGATGCTATTATAGTATAGCATGAAATGATAAAGATTTCAATAGTTACAGTGATGGTTTCCGGGAAATCAATATTGTCTAATTTGTTATTTTTATATACATTTACTAAAAACCAAAATAATTCAAAGAATCTTTTCATAATCATCACAAAAAATTTACTTTTTTGTGTATTTTTTTGTAAAATAGGATTGTAATGTGGTTTACTATTCAAGTATTCCCGTGCAAAAAGAATAATTACATATCATGCAATTGGAGAGAAGACAGATGAAATCGAGTTCAAATCCTCAGAAAATGCAACCGTTTATGTCCCCGTTGGCCGTTTTGGCATTCGCTATCGGTACAAGCGTCGGTTGGGGGTCATTGATCGTAACAAGCAACACATATCTTCGACAAGCCGGTCCGTGGGGCAGCGTGTTCGGGCTTATCATTGGCGCTGCTATTATGTTGCTGGTTTGCTGGAACTATCACTATCTGGCCAATCGGTATCCCGAAGGAACCGGTGTGTATTTTTTTACGAAAAAAGTATTCGGATACGACCCTGCTTTTCTCATTTCCTGGTATGTTTTTCTGCTTTATTCTTCTATTTTTTGGGCAAACGCAACGGCGGTCCCTCTTTTTGCCCGATACATATTCGGAGACGTATTCCGTGTTGAATATTTATATACCATTTTCGGCTACGACATCTATCTCGGCGAGTTACTGCTGACAGCCGCCGTTATCGGATTAACCGTATTACTCATGACAATCAGCAAAAAAGCGACAGCAAAAGCCATGATAGGGCTTGTCGCCCTCTTTGTGATTGGTATCACCGTCTGTTTTATCGTCGGCATCGTCAATTTCCTGTCCGGTTCCGTGGGATTTGAGCCCGGCTTTGCCCCCGACGGTCTACCCCTTGCACAAGTCGCCAAAATAGCGTCTATTTCTCCTTGGGCGTTTATAGGATTTGAAAGCGTAACCCATTCGTCAACGGAATTCAAATTCTCCAAAAAACGTGTTTTCAGTGTGTTAGCACTGTCCATTATCATTTCCACGGCTCTGTATATTTTTGTTACGCTTCTTTCTGTTACGGCTTATCCTCCGGCTTACAGTAATTGGTTTGCGTATATCAGTGATTTAGGCAATCTGTCCGGGTTAGAAGCCGTTCCTGCGTTTTATGCCGCCGGTTATTATCTCGGAAATACCGGAACGGTATTGCTGTTCTGCTCATTGTTCGCATTGATTGCCACCAGTTTAATTGCCAATCTTTGGGCGCTGAGCCGGATGATCCACGTCATTGTTCAGGATCCTATCCTTCCGGACAGGCTCGCCAAGCTGAATAAAAAGGAAATTCCCGCGAATGCCATTTTGTTTGTGGGAGCCATTTCGTTGTTTGTTCTTTTCCTCGGACGTTCGGCAATCGGATGGATTGTTGACGTAACAACGATTATTGCGATTTTTCTGTACGGATTTGTCGCCACGGCGACCATGAAATGCGCAAAGCAGGATAAAAAAATAGTCAGCTTCGCCACAGGGCTTTTCGTACTGATTGCCATGCTTGCCTTCGGTGTGCTGATGGTATTGCCGGGACTGAACGCGGATTCTTTGAGTTCCGAAACCTATCTGCTGTTTATTGTCTGGTCGGTTATCGGAATGATCTTCTTCCATCACGTTATTTCCAAAGACAAAGCAAGGCATTTTGGTAAAGCGATTGTTGCATGGGTCGTATTGATTTCTCTGGTTTGTCTGCTGGGAATCGTCTGGATGAAAAAGATCGATCAGGAATCGACATTGAAAGCCTTGAATGAGATGCAGGCCTACCACGACGGCGTCGCCAGCGCCGAGATTCTGGCAATGAGCGAGAGCGAGTACCTGACCGTTTTGAATACAAGGCTGAATACGACCAATACCATCAGCTTTGCTACGGTGATGGGCTTGTTTGTTATCTCAATCGGCGGATTCCTAAGCAATTATTTTTCAATGAAAAAGTACGCGAATTCACTTGAAGACGACGTCGAGCAAAAGAATCAGCACATCGTACAATTACAACAGAGCTTCGTCGTAGGCATACTGACGATGATCGAGAGCCGGGACAATTCCACGGGCGGACATATCAAACGAACCAGTGATGTGGTGCAAATCCTTGTGGAAGAAATGAGAAAAGATGAGAGTCTCGGAATCGACGACGAATTTTGCAGTTGTATCATCACGGCGGCGCCGATGCACGATATCGGCAAGGTGGCCGTTGACGATGCCATCCTGCGCAAACCGGGCAAACTGACGCCTGAAGAATACGAAACAATGAAATCGCACACAACACAAGGCGCCCGTATTCTTTGGGAAATCGTGGACAGCGTTGACAATGCACGATTCAGACAGATTGCGATCAACATGGCTATGTACCATCACGAGCGGGTTGACGGTACCGGCTATCCGGAAAAACTATCGGGGGAAAAGATACCTCTTGAAGCCCGGATCATGGCAATTGCCGATGTGTATGACGCACTGGTTTCAAAACGGGCGTATAAGGAACAAATGTCATTCGAGGAAGTTTACAATATCATGCTGAAGGGCAAAGGTTCTCAATTTGACAGCTACTTGTTTGAATACTTTGAAAAGGCTCGCCCGAAAATCGAAGCATACTATGCCAGTCTTTAAGATACAGTTCGATGAGCGGTAAGACGTTCCCTACAAATTGCATTGCCATTCGGTACGTCTGTGCGCTCTTTTACAAAGCAAAAACCCTGTCGACGTAAGTCGATGGGGTTTTTGCTTTGTATAATTATTCTAATACTAATTGTCGATTGAAAGTAGACAATTAGTATTAATTCATGCACAGTATCAACAATCCGTGAGTCTGATGCTTGGGACATACTGATGTGCCTATTTCGGTCGAAATTGGTACAAACGGTTCATCCCCACATGCATGGGGCATACTCGGTAAAAAATATTTATTCTACCTCTATACGCATTCCAAATAAGAATTAAACGCTCTTAATATGTTTCCACTTTCTCCCGCAATACCTCAACCTTGCACTCGTGCTTTTTGTTGGGGTCTTTTCTGTCATAGGGAATGCCGACCGCAAGGATTCTGCCGGTGCATTGACGCTGCTGACCGAGCTTGCCCTCAAAATTGAGCGAGTAGTTTCTTTCCTTGATCTGACGAATCGAGGAATCAGCGGTATCGTCTACTTTTAATTCAATAATGATTCTCTTACTGCTCATCCTATCAAAATCAGAGATACGTGTCAAATTGGGGTTTGCACACAAAAGCAGCTTCTCGCGGGTGGCAGTGTTTCTATTGACACATTTATGAAATGTGTGATAAGATAAAAATATCCTAATCCAATAACAGACAGGTGAACGCTATGAAATTTCTTTTTGCCTCCGACTCATTCAAAGGAAGTCTTACAAGCGCCCAGACAATCGAACTGCTCACGAAAGCCGCCCGACAGGTTTTCCCCGACTGCGAGTGCTGCGGAATTCCCGTGGCAGACGGCGGAGAGGGCACCGTTGACGCTGTCATCGACGCGAAAGGCGGGCGTATGGTTTTTGCGGAGGTACATCATCCGTTGATAAATGAAATGAAAAAAATACAAGCCGCCTACGGAATCATAGACGGCAACAGGGCAATCATTGAAATGTCGGCGGCGTCAGGACTCACGCTTGTTCCGGAGAGCAAGAGAAACCCATTGTTTACCTCAACCTTCGGAACCGGCGAACTGATTCTTGACGCACTGAACCAAGGGTGCAGGAATATTACGGTTGCCATCGGCGGCTCCGCGACCAATGACGGCGGCATGGGTTGCATGAAAGCACTTGGTTTGAAGTTTCTCTCCGCAGACGGCAAGGAACTTTCGGGTGTCGGAAGCGATCTTGCATCCGTCTGTACCATCGACACAAGCGGGTCAGACCGCAGAATCAAGGACTGCCGTTTCACCGTGATGTGTGACGTGAAGAATCCTCTTTGCGGAGAAAAGGGAGCAACGCGTACATTCGCAAGGCAAAAGGGAGCTTCCGAAAAAGACGTCGAACAGTTGGAAGCCGGAATGATGCATTACCGTGATCTGATTCATTCTCTCTACGGCATTAACTGTGATACGATGGAAGGTGCAGGAGCGGCAGGCGGACTGGGCGCTGCTCTGAAAGTATTCCTGCACGCAGAGATGAAATCAGGAATCGAAACCGTCTTGGAACTGATTGATTTTGACGAAAAACTGCATGGCACTGATCTGGTTATCACCGGCGAAGGCTGCACCGACAGCCAGAGCGTATGCGGCAAGGTCATGCAGGGAGTCGGAACCCACGCAAAGAAATACGGTATTCCCTGCATAGGTCTTTCCGGTTCTTTAGGCGAAGGAGCCGATAAAATACTGGACTTCGGCATTCATTCACTTCATAGTATCATCAACAAACCTATGACGCTGAGCGAAGCCATGAACAACGCCGAAACGCTGTATTATGACGCGGCGATCAGGCTGTTCCGGACGGTTAAGGTGGGAATGGAGACGAGCATTCGTTGAAGAATGGCATGTTTCATACCAATTGTCCGCTTTTGCTAATTCTGATTGACTTGAAAAAAGGACACCGTTTGCCAATACATTGATTGTTTTGACCGGAATGCATACAGACGACTTCGGGTCTTTCCATTTCGACTCCGAAATGCTCCTTCACAAAGTCTATGGCGCACAATATGGAAAGGTAAGAGTCCCTCTTGCAGCATCGCGGACCGCCGATTTCTCCTATCGCGGCAAGTGATTTCGCCGTCATCTTATGAGAAAGCGCAAACGGCTCCTTGGCCAGCGGTGTTGATCCGGAAATAATGGAGATAGCCATGCCGGAGCTGATACCGGCTCCGCAGGCTCCCCAGAAACCGCAGGCACCGCCCGGAACACTTTTTCCGCGACTCATCATTTCAGTGAGTGCCTTCGGTAAATCCATCTCTCCGCCCGCGTTTTTGTAGGCAGTCAGAAGTGCCGCGCCGACCATGACGTGATGTTCCGGTCCGTGCATATGACAGAAGGGCAGTGCCATCATTTTCTGAATGATCGCTATAGGGTTCTTTGACGTTTCCGACAGGCACAGACCGACGATGGTGTCCATTCCAGCCGTATGACATTCATTGCAGACGTAATGCCCGTGGACACATCGGGTCTTGCTGCTTTCTTTCTTATGGCAAATCGCACATTCCATGAGTACACTATTTTCAAGGTATTCAAGTGGCGCTTTGCAGATCAGACATTCTTCTTTCATTTTTTACCTCGTTCTGATTTGGATTTATTCTATATTCTTCCTTTTCGCAAGAGAATTATCTCTTGATTTTATCGAGCAGCTTTCCTTTGGCAAGCTCGTCAATCAGCTTATCCAGCCAGTGGACTTCCTTCATCGAAGGGTCTTGTATTTATTTCGCTACTCCTTCGCGTTTCTTTTATAACTCCAGCGTGCGATTTCCGCTATCAGTTCGAGAGGAAGCGCCTTGTCGTTCGGCAGTTGTATCGCGCCCTTGGAAGTCTTGTATTCCGTCAGTCTGTCGGCAAATGCGCTTGTCGCTTCACCGCCGGGGTAAATGCCGATATGCTTCTTGGTCGCCGCAAAATGAATGATATTCCGTCCTTTCCAGAATGTCGGCATCTGATAGGAGATTCTTTCCTCCGCCTCCGGAATGGCGGCTCTAATCGTCTCTCTGATGGCTTTCAGACGAGGCTGAATAGCTTCATCCTGCCGGCTGATGTATTCGTCGATGGGGTTCATTGACATACACTTCCCTTTTTCAATATGTAAGTTTTCTGTCTGTAATGACAGCATGAATCATATCACCGTCGTGCTTCTGTAGTGTCTGGCGTATGGATGTCAGAACACCGATCATATAACACACCGCACCATCAGTATTATAGTAGCACAACAGTATGACAATTACAAGAAGGAATACACCCGGCAACTCACTTAAAGTGAATCGCCGGGTGCATTTGAAAAACTCTTACAGTTATTCATAGTATAGAGTATCTGGCTTTTCTTCTATCACTCATTCTGTCGTATCTGACTTTATCAACCATCTTCGGCCGTGTTTTTTGGCCGAAGATATTGGTCTTTGTGACAAAGAATGTCCTTCCGACTTGAAAATCAATCAACACCTCAAAAACATTGTCCTCATCCGAATGCATATGAGTAAACTGTACCTCTTTACCATCTTTTTGATAAGACACAATCACATGCCAATCGTGTAACGCCGCATTGGGATGGCCGGTTAACAGGATCCCGTTCGGAAGCTCCCATTTAAAATATTCCTCTCCGCTTCCGTAAATTTTCCCCATCAATTCCGGAACACTCTGCATCACGCGAACAAGTTCTGATACTTTGTCAAACGGAAAAGATACCCGGAAGCCATTCTCATGATTTGCCTCAAGCGCATCCAGAATAAGGCATATCTTAGCCGTATCATCCACTTTGCCTCCGGCATTGATCCACTGAAAATCATCCATATCCGCATAAAATGCCTTGCTTCCAAGTTCACCGCCAAATCTGCCGTGACGCTTGTCGGAAATAATATCCACATAACAATTTGTACCTGTTATAGTAACCATCGTTTACATCTCCTATTTATTTTTCACTTAGCCGATTGTAAAAGTTGAAAAGTCGCGTAAATTCGGGCTTTGGTCAACGGGAAAGGGACGCTTTTTCTCCGTTTGAAGCAAGGCAACTCGTAATATTGGGCTGTTTTGGTATTCGCCCAGCCCCATCCTGAGTCTTGTCACGTCTTGCTCGCGCCGTTTGCGGCGCTTGTGGGGCTTTGCCCCACCCCCCCACAAGGGCTCTGCCCTTGACCTGCCAGGAGGACTTGTCCCCCTGGACTCCCACGCTCGCATTCGCTCGCTAGTTATGCGCTGCGCTACGCTTTTTTCTTTTTATTTTACAATCGCCTATTTTTTCACTTGCACTTCCCACACTGGCTGCAGCCGTTGCAAGTGAGTTTCATGCCGCAGGTCTGGCATTTTTCTCCGAAAAACGGTTTATAGAGATTTTCCTTGTTCAGAGGAAATCCCCATTCGTCCGTCAGCTTCCAGTCCATTGGCTTTCCTTGAAAGCTGAGTCCGGATTTATACGCCTGTTGGGATTGAATGCTGCCCTCTAATTGGTAGAGCTTTCCGTCTTTGACAAACCGCCGCCCTGTTCCGCAAAATACGAAGGTTACATTGTGCTGCGCACATTCATCGTGAAGACTCTTTACCCATTCGTAATGGCATGGTCTTGCGCCGCCGTAATTCTCCCCGTCGCAAAGCACCTGTTCAATTTGCTCTGACGGAAGATATTTTCCGATACTGACCGGGCCGATAAAGGGCGCACACATGATGCCTTTGTGCTTGAAGGGCAACTCCATCAGAATGGGTATTCTTTCATCCGCTCTGCGTTGGTTCTCGCAGGTGACATTGAACATCACATTCTCCCAGCCGTCGCCCCAGTCTTCCGGCAAATGGTCAGCTACTCTTTCGGGACGTTTGGTCAGCAAAAAGAATTTTACGTCCGGACGGCGGTGTATGATTTTCCATGCCTCATTGCGCCAAGCGTCGGCTTCCTCCAGAAAGAAATCAGACGTCATACAGACTCTGATCATCTCGCCGCTTTTCACCTTGTACTGACCGCTCCGGTCTTTGGAAAGCGGATATCGGAAACCCGCTTTTGTCCGGTAAATTTGAGAACCGTCCTTGTCCCGCAGAGAATCAAGATAGTACATATAACAATTCTGGCAGCCTTCGCTGCACTTTTTGCAGCCGTGCCAGGGATTCCATATATCGTGCAGAGAAGATCGCCTCTCTTCGTTTGATTTTTCTTTTCTGAATGAATACGTTCTGATGTGATTCCTTATATCCGCTCCGTCCTCCAGATAATGAAGCAGAATTTCCGCACAGGCATGGCTGTCGCTCGCGGCATGATGGTGGTTGAGATGGATGCCGTAATACTCACAGAGTACATTGAGTTTATGACTCATTCCAGGGAGAACCACCCTGCCTGTCTGTACGGTACAAATGTATCGGACATACGGTTTCCACTCCATTCCGTAATCACGCAGACAATTTTTCAATACGCCCAGATCAAATACCGCATTATGCGCTACCAACAAACCGGTTGACAGGATCGGCTCAATGGATGACCATAGTTCGGGAAAAGTGGGAGCGTTTTTGACTGATTTTTCACTGATTCCGGTAAGCTGCACATTGAAAGAATCGAAATGTGTTTCCGGATTGACCAGCGAGTAAAACGCATCCACAATGTTGCCGTTTTCTATCACTGTAATCCCGATAGCACTCATACGATGATTCATAGCATTTGGAGTTTCAACGTCAAACACGACAAATCTGAACACACATCTCACCTGGCTCTCTTCTTTTCCCTATCCTATCTGCTGTCAGGATTATTATATCACAGTTCGTCAAACTGTTCAATACCAAAATATAATGACACATGCAAAAAGAATACGGGGCTGTCACACAAGGAAAATAAAACTTCCTGTGTGACAGCCCCTCGTTGTAATGGCAGGATAAAAGAAGTGTGAAAGCTGTTATGCATACTTTATTTTTTCCAGAACATCGGCTATGTCCCCGTCAATGCAAATACACTGTTTTTCAATTTCGCGCGGACAGAACGCTTCGCCGAAATTCACGCAGGCATACACGGCTTTCTCATTGGACAGCGTCATCTGCCAGAACGGATATTTCACTATAACGGGCGTATTCGCTCCGACACCCAGTTCCAGATACAAGACATGAAGGTTTTCATGCCTGCGCAGGAAATCCGAGTACGCTACCGACGCTCTGTGCCAGCCCTCATCTTCCACAAACAAATCGTCCGCACGGAGGTTCATGGTGACATCAGAGCCGTCTTCCGGACATTTCGGAATTAGATCTGTCGGAATCCGCATCGAAATCTGCCTATCCTCCGGCACTTGATATATGCCGTCCGCATCCTTCACAAACCCCTGTGCCTCCATCGCTTTTCTGACCCAATCCTCATTATCATAGGTTTTCTGAAGCAATGGATTCACGCTTTGAAAAAGACCATAATCCCCTTGCGTATAAAACAGCCGTTTCTTATCAAATCCGGCTCTCTGGAACTGATGGTCTACATTGGTCGTGACGGCAAAATAGTCTTTGTCCTTGACAAGAGAAAGCAATTTTTGATAGACAGGTTTAGGAGGGTCAATATAGCGGTTGAAATAAATATGTCTTGCCCACCATGCCCAGCGCGTTTCTTCATCGGGAAAAGGATAGAAACCGCCGGTATAGATGTCCCGGATACCGTACTTTTTGGCAAAATCAAAGAAATATCTTTGAAACCGTTCTCCGCTGTAGGTCAGACCGGCGGCTGTGGACAAACCCGCTCCGGCTCCGATCACAACGGCATCCGCGGTTTCAAGCTCGTTTTTTAGTCGGCTGATCCGTTCTTCTTCCGTCTCGGAGCCGAATGACATGTGTCCGCTGAAGTGATGCGCAGCGTTCAGCCCCTTCTGGATGCTTTCCCGATATCCGTCCGGCATTTCCTCATATAAGCGCTTTACATAATCCTTACCTTTCATCTGTTCATACCTCCATTGCATGGATCACCGTCATACCCTTTGTCGCACAGTTCTTTTTTCTGTATTGCCTGACGTATGCTCCGGACAATGTCGGCAAGCGTGATGTTCTTCATCTGAACTTCCATTGCTTCCTGCACGCTGTGAAGCTTTTCATCCAACGCTTGATGGATGTTTCTGCCTACGGGACAATCGGTGTTCGGATTTTCATGGAAGTGAAACAGTCCTTCCTCACCGATACAGTCAACCGCTTTGTAGACGTCAAAGAAGGTGATGTCATCCAATTCCTTTGCAAGCGCGATACCGCTTTTTCCCTGACTGATATGGATGATGCCTGCTTCCTTAAGCTTTCCCATGACATTCCGGACAATAACAGGATTGGCGCCCACGCTGCCGGCAAGAAATTGACTCGTTACTGTTTCGCTGTCCTTGAAATAATCTATCGCAGTAATAATGTGAACGGCTATGGTAAATTTACTTGTAATTTGCATTGATTCATCCCCCTGCTTGTAATAATACGCCATGACAGGCAGCTTGTCAATGCAGATATTACAATTTATTTCCATTTACTCTCTCACAACGCTGATTCTCTGCCGGAAATGATCGCCTTTTTCAATCTCATCCACCATTGCAATCGCGTAGTCAGCATAGCTGATAATGCTCTCCCCTTGGCTGTTCAGCGTCAGTTCTTCTCCTGCAAGAATGTACTTGCCGCTGCGTGCTCCATCTGCCTGGAAGTCGCCGGCAGGACTGATGAACGTCCATTTTACATCATCTCTCTTGCGAAGCTCGTCAAGCTCCTGCCCCTGCGCGTTGGCAAGCGGAAGGAACATGGCCGGGAAGTCCGCGCCATCCTTCACCTGAACGGTATGCTCCGGGTTTACATACAGGCTGCCGGCGCCGCCTACAACCAAAAGGCGGGTATCGGTACCGCTGAGAATATCGCAAAGATGCTGGGACGTTTTGACATGCATGGGCTGTTCCTCATCTGTCCATGCGCCGAAACCGTCCACCACAGCGTCAAATCCCGCCAGGTCTTCCTTTGTCAGATCCATGATGTCCTTTTGTACATAATCCGAAGCCGCGGTCTTGTTCTCTGCACCACGACCGAATGCCTTTACCTCGAAACCGCGATCCAGGGCTTCTTTTACTACCTTCTGTGCCACACGTCCGTTGGCCGCTACTACTGCTATCTTCATGATGAAATCCTCCTTGGAAAATTGATTCAATCTTGTAACCTACTTTATTACAAGTAAAGTATAGCATATCACTCCAAACTTGTCAATAGTTTTATTACAAGTTTTTGGATTTTTTTTTTGAGAGGGTTCAAGCCTTTATGATGAAAGATCAGAAAAAGGAGCCATTACCGCTTGGGCAATGGCTCCTCATTGTATTGGCAGGACAAAAGAAGTGTAAAAACCGGCACGCATAACGGATTGTCATCCTTTTTCCCCGGTTTTGATGACACAACAGAAACAGAACACATTACAACATCCGGGAAGCACCTTGATGACAGCTTGCCATAAGAATAACAACGAAACAGCCACACATATAACCGATTGAGAGAAAAAAGTCTGCTGTCTTACAAGGTGATACGCCTATGCAAGACAGCAGACTCTTTATGTGTATGGAGCAGTGAACTCCCATTTTTATTGGACGGGATGATTCACAATGCCGACAAACAGCGGAAGTCCTGTTTCGCTCATAATTTCAAAGATAAACGGTCTGTCGAGGATGAATTCCACATGATCTATGGATGCACCCATACCATCGAACATCATGACTGTCACCGAAGCTGCCTTGCAGCCTTCCTCATCAATCAGAACTCTCGTATTCTGTTCCGCTTTACTGAGATAGATATCATCCGTGCTGTCGGTCAGGGGTGTGAAGTCCGATTTCTCAGGATCAAAAACATCTGTGACGCCAAGCGCGTTCAGCCCTTCGCCCAAATCAATTGTCGATGAAACGTCAAATTGGGGAATGGACAGAGTGACCATTGCTGACTTTCTATTGGGATAGTCTCCGTAGCTGACCAATAATTTTCTGACCTGCTTATCATTCAGCAGATCAGCGGGAGTATAGCCTTTGTTGGGAAGTATCAGCTTCATATGACCGTTGTTTTCAAGTGGTAAACTGATGGAGGTAAAATGATCTCCCCAATAATAGAACGTATCTTTCATATCGTTCATGAAATCGCACTTCACATCGCCCGAAGCTGCGTGGAAGGTGGATTGCTTTGTGTTATTTGACATAAACGGACTCGTCCATTTGCCGCTGTAATTGACAGTGGAAGCAAGTGTGAGTACCATTCTCGGATCCATTTCGATACCGGACGCATAATCTTCCAGCAGCCCGTCGGTCTGCTGATTGATCCAATCCCGCAGCATCTTATTGTATTCGTCGGAACCGGGAGTGCCGCTGAATACCGAAGAATAATAGGTGTCAGCAAGCCTGCCCACCGTATCCTTTTTATAACTCATACGGTTGTTCATCCACAGAGAGTTGGCAAGAACGCACTTCGACAATCCGTCGTCCATGTAATTGGCTTGCCAGATGGATTGGGAATGGGAACGCAGGGCTTGAATATCGCTCTGATGAAGCGCGTCAAGAATCTGCTGCCTTGAATTTCCATCGGTGATTTCCGCTGACATTCCCAGCGCCATGTAAAGACTGAGCGGAGAATAGGCTTGGTTATCGGTGGAGTTTTTGTTCAAAAACACACCTGTGCTGTTCAGGAAGAAGTCATTGAATCCGTCCTGATAGCCTTCGGGCTGATTCCTGAGAGAAAGCTGCGCTTCTCTCCATTCCTTCTCCGCAGATTCATAGGCGTCCCAATCATTATCGGCAATCGTCTGATCGGGATAGGCGGGCATTTCGGGATATTGCGCTTCCGCGAGAACTATCGCTTTATCGCTGACAATGTACGACGGCTTGTCTTTTCCCACTTTCGGGAATACTATCACGCAGGCAATGACTGCTGCCGCGCAGACGCCTCCGAGCGCTCCCCATTTTAAAAATCGGGTCTGTTTCCTTTTGGGGGACAATGTGGGGATGAGTTTCTCATCGGTATCACCGATGACATCGAGAAGGATTTCTCTGTTTTTCATATCGCTATACCTTCCTTTTCCAGATAGTCTTTCAGTTTGTTTCTTACGCGCTGCAAGAGCATCTTGACAGCGCCTTCCGATAGTTCATATTGCTTTGCAATTTCACTCACAGGCATCATGTACCAGTAACGCAGCAGAAATACCGTTCTGTTTTTATCGGGTAACTCCCGCAGAAAACGGTTCAATACTTCCCGCAGCGCAAGCCTGTCCTCTATCGGACTGTCTTCTCCGATACATTCTGCCAACTCATCAAGGCACAGTGCCATCTGACCTTCGCCGCGCTTTTTCGACGTATCGCTGCGGTATCTGTCTATCGCAAGATTGCGTGTGATCCTGCCGAAGAATACAACCAGTCGGTTCGGCTTTTCAGGGGGCATGGTATTCCAAGCGCGAAACCATGTGTCATTGACACATTCCTCCGAATCTTCCGCCGAATGCAGAATATTGTCGGCAATCGTACTGCAATAGCCGCCGTATTTCATCTGGCTTTCTTTGATCGCCTGTTCCTCTCTTTGCCAGTAAAGTTCGATGATATGAGAATCTTCCATAGTGCCACAACTCACCTCCTACTTGCTTTATTTGCCCCTTCACCCTTATAGACGTAATTTGGATGGTTCAGGTAACGGTGATTTTGAAAAAAATGAGTCATATCTGAAATGGAATAGGATTATCATATGAATCCGCCGTTTTAAAGTTGATTGATTTTTCGCGGCTAATTTTAATATTTTCTATTAATTTGCCGAAATAATGATTGACTCTATCTGAATTTAGAATTATACTATTTATATGGAAATACAATTAGGAACTATGCAGAAATAATTGATACATTTCACTTTCTGAAACACGCAAGCA
>CAMHAV010000079.1 GCA_946182865.1 uncultured Clostridia bacterium | reverse complement strand
CTCGTTGTTTCTATTGATTCATAAAAATCGGAATGCGGATCATCGTATAGTGACCGGGGACAGAGAGGAATTGAAAAGCGTTACCATTCAACTGTGCGATCAAGAGGGAAATGCGGAAAAAGATATCATTATCACAGATTCGGTGTATATGGATTCGATCTATGATCTTTTGCATTCCACCGATACGGTCGTAAAAAAGAAAAAACCGCAAACGGAAAAGCAAATAAAGATATTGCTGACTTACGCCTATGCTTATGATCATCATAGCGGAGAAGAGGATGTTGTTTATTGGGATACGGAAAGCCATTTCTATCGCTGTGAAGATCATCGTTATGTACTTGGAAAAAACGCCGAACTGCATGATTTATTGACCGGGCTTTTGGAAAACGTGGAACTGGTCGGTGATGAGCAGCGCCCGCCCCAAAAAATTACCGTGAATCACTATGAGGGGAGCGAAGTTACCTCCACCGTCTCTTTAGAAGACGCGGAAACCATTCAGCGTATCTTTTCCCATCTCCAAACCATTGAAACCAAAGCCATCCTTTATCCAAGCGAGTTGTCGGCATTTGCACTTGATACAGAATACGAACTGACATTGGAATACGACGATCAGGACAACATCGTGATCTTTAACGGAACCGAAACGCCGGAAACTTTTTATCGGTACACCAATACCGTGAGTTCAGGCGGAGAAAAGGGATATGTTTTTGGTAAAAGCGATGCATTGTATCAGATGATGACAGCACTTTTTAAAAAGACAGACGCATAAAAGCAGGGCCTGCTGACAAATCAGACGTGCAGCAGGCCCTGCTTCTATGCATTTGCATCTTTGGGCAGCGTGTCATCAATATATGCCGGAAAGAGGCGAGGGAGAAACTTGCCAAGAAAAACAGAGAAAATCTTGTCAATCAGGCAATGATGTGCTATAATTATAATAATAATTTATACCCTGTGAAAGCAATTGGTTTGACGAAACGAAAGGACGGTTGTTATTGATGGAAAGAAGAAAGAGCAGAAAAGTCAAGGTCGGCAATCTGTACATAGGCGGGGACGCGCCGATCACCATTCAGTCCATGCTGAATACCCCTTCCACCGACATCGAGGGCAGCGTGGCGCAGGCCAAGGCGCTGGAGGCGGCGGGCTGCGAGATCATCCGCGCGGCGGTGCCGGATATGCCCGCCGTCAAGCTCATTGCGGCGCTGAAAGAAGCGGTGTCTGTGCCGATTGTGGCGGACATTCATTTTGACTACAAGCTCGCGCTGGAATCCGCTGCGGCGGGCGTGGATAAAATCCGCATCAATCCCGGCAATATCGGTGACGAAAGCCGCGTCAAGGCGGTGGTGGAGGCATGCCGACAGAGGAATATTCCCATCCGCGTGGGGGTGAATTCCGGTTCGGTGGAAAAATCCATCCTGGCCAAATACGGCGCTCCCACCGCCGAAGCGCTCGTGGAGAGCGCGCTCTATCATGTGTCGCTTCTTGAAAAATATGATTTTTACGATACCGTCATTTCCATGAAATCCTCCACCGTGCAGACGATGGTGGAATCCTACCGCCTCGCCGCCGAGCGCTGCGATTATCCGCTGCACTTAGGCGTGACCGAAGCGGGTACCGAGCGTATGGGTCTGATCAAATCGTCTGCGGGGTTGGGTTCGCTGCTTATGGACGGCATTGGGGACACCGTGCGCGTCTCGCTGACCGCTGACCCGGTGCGGGAAGTCTACGCGGCGAAGGATATTCTCAGAGGGCTGGATATCCGCAAGGGCGGCATCCAGTTTGTGTCCTGTCCCACCTGCGGACGTACCCGCATTAACCTCATTCAATTGGCGGAGGACGTGCAGGAGGCCTTGAAGGATGTGAACAAGGACATCAAGGTGGCCGTGATGGGCTGCGTGGTCAACGGCCCCGGCGAAGCGCGGGAAGCGGACATCGGCGTGGCAGGCGGCGTGGGCTGCGGCCTGATCTTTAAGAAAGGCGAAGTGCTGCGCAAGGTACCGGAGGAAGAACTGCTGGCTGAGTTGCTCAAGGAAATTGAGAAGCTGTAAACCAAGAGAGGGAGAGAAGAAAAATGGCGAAAAAACGACACCTCACGGTCAAGGAACAGATCAAAAAAGAAGGCCGTAAAAGACGCCTCGGCATTGCAGTAAAAATCATGGCGGTGCTTATTGCCATTGCCGTTGTAATACCACTGTCTTATTACAGTTACTATACCATTGTTTTTTCCATTATGCCGCAAAGTGACGTCAATCCTAACAAGCGGGGCGGCGGTGGTTACAGCAAGCCGCTCAAAGCAGTCGAGAAGAATGACGACAAGACGTACACGCTAGCCTACTATTACGACGGCTGCTGGCATGTAGTGGATGACACGCAGGCTATCAAACAAAACATCAACAACTTTGTGGTGTATAAAACAGATGACGAGTGGCGCGAAGGCTCAGATCTCCATCTCTTTATTATTCAGGAGAATTATGTCATCAGCCATCATCCGCTTTCTCCGTTTTCCCTGTTTGATGACAGATGCTTTCGCAAGTGCATGAAAAAGATGAGCAAAGCGGAATTTGAGGCGTACTGCAAGGAACGGGATATCGGAGGAATTTACGTTTTCTGAGGATGACTTTTCTTGCTAAAAGGAGAACTTTTTATTCATGACAAGCAAAATTACCGATATATTGATCGAAGCCGCTGACCATTACAGCGTCAAGCAGATCAGCGACGGAGAGATCACCAAAATTCGATTTGCTGAAAAGTGCCGCGTCATGACGATATTCACCGAATTCTGTGAGTATGTGGATCGGGAACTGCTTTTTAAAGCAGAGCACGATATCCGCGAAAGCTACGGTTTCGGGTCGGTCATGATTAAGCCGCGTTTCCCACAGAGATGCTTCAACCAATCGGTGCTCAATGACATGGTGATGGAACTCAAACGGCAGATTTCCACCGTCAACGGCTCTTTTGTCAACTGCAAGTGGACGTATGACAGCAAAAACGCCGTGGTGGAGTGCGAACTTGCGCACAATGCGATCGCGCTGCTGGAGGAGAAGCATTTCACCGACGAATTTGTCAAGCTGGTGCGCGAGGAATTCGGCCAAACCGTCGAGCTGCGGCTCAGCGTGGACAAAAACGCGGCCAGACGGGTGGAGCTTCCGCCGCCGCCGCCTCCCGCGGTGAAACCCGCACAGCCCGACGCGTCGGAAAATCCGCCGCCGTGGGAAGAAACGCCGCCCCCGCCGCCGCCCCGCCCCGAATTCACAGGGGAAACCCGCGCCAAAAAGGTCAAGGTGCAGGAGGGACCAGCCAGCCTGACCTTTGAGGGAATTCCGGAAAGATACCACGACCCGGAGATCGTCTTCGGCACGCCCAAGAGCATACCCGCCGTCCCGATGGCCGATCTCAACCCGAACTACAAAAAGGTCACGGTCTACGGTACGATTTTTAATTTTTCCACCAAGGACACCAAGGCCGGCGACAAGATCATTGTTTCGTTTGCCGTCACCGACCTCACTTCGTCCGTCACAGTGAAGATGATTGCGAAAAAGGAGGAAAGTGATTTTCTTTCTTCTTTGGGCGAGGGAAAATGTGTGGCCGTGCAGGGCGATTACAAATTTGACGATTTCGATCATGAATTTGCCCTGCGTCCCCAGTGCATCGCCGCCATGAAAGAGACAAAGCGCACCGACAACGCGGAGGTCAAGCGTGTGGAACTGCACCTGCATACCAATATGTCCGCTATGGACGCGATGACGCCTACCAAAAAACTGGTGCAGCGTGCCGCAGACTGGGGCATGCCGGCCGTTGCCATTACCGATCACGGCGTGGCGCAGGCGTTCCCCGACGCGATGAACGCGGCGAGAGCCTGCAAAAAGAACGGCCAGCCCATCAAAATCCTCTACGGCATTGAAGCCTATTACATCGACGACATGGTGGATATCGTCAAGGGAGAGGACAGCCGCCCCATCGACGGCGAGTTTATCGTGTTTGACCTGGAGACGACGGGACTCAGCGCCGCTTCCGAGAGAATCACCGAGATCGGCGCGGTGCGCTACAAAGGCGGCGAGATTCTCGACAAGTTCAATTCTTTCGTCAATCCCCATATGGCGATACCGCCCAAAATCGTGGAGCTGACCGGCATTACGGATGAGATGGTCAAAGACGCTCCCGACGAAGATCAGGCCATCCGCGAATTTTTGCAGTTTTCCGGTGAGAATCCCATCTTCATTGCGCACAACGCCAATTTCGATATCGGCTTTATGCGCGCCGCCTGTCAGCGCTGCGGCATATCCTTTGACCCCGTGTATATCGACACGGTGCCGCTGGCGCGCGCGCTTCATCCGAGTCTGAAAAATCACAAGCTCGACACGGTGGGCGAATATCTGGAAATTCCTCCCTTTGAGCACCACCGCGCCTGTGACGACGCGCTGGCACTGGCGCAGATCGTGCAGAAGGAATTTGAATTGCTCGCGAAGGAATACGAGGTCGCCGGGGTCAATGATATCAACACCAAGGCGAAATCCACCGACACCACCAAGCTGCGCCCGAATCACCAAATCATCATCGCTAAAAACAAGGTGGGACTCAAAAATCTCTATAAACTGATCTCCGCCTCCAATCTCAAACACTTCCACCGCAAGCCGAGAATCCCCCGCAGTGAGATTCTCAAGCGGCGCGAAGGACTGATTTTAGGCAGCGCCTGCGAACAGGGCGAACTTTATCAGGCGATTCTGCTGGGACGCAGCGACAAAGACGTCGAAAAAATCGCCTCTTTCTACGATTATCTCGAGGTGCAGCCGCTGGGCAACAATGAATTCATGCTGCGCAACGGCACCGTGAAGAACCGCGAGGCGCTGATTGACATCAATAAAAAAATCATCGCGTTGGGCGACAAGCTCGGCAAGCCGGTGGTCGCCACCTGTGACGTGCATTTTATCGACCCGGAGGACGCGGAATTCCGCAAGGTGCTGATGGTGCATCAGGGCTTTGACGATGCGGACAAACAGCCGCCCCTCTACTTCCGCACCACGGAGGAAATGCTGGCGGAATTCGATTATCTCCCGCCCGAAAAGGCGTATGAGATCGTTGTCACCAACACCCGCAAAATCGCGGATATGGTGGAGGACATCCAGCCGATTCCCGACGGCGTGTTCCCGCCCTCCATCGACGGCGCGGAGCAGCAGCTGCGCGATATCTCCACCGCGAAAGCACATTCCATTTACGGCGACCCGCTGCCGGAATATGTGCAGGCGCGTCTGGATAAGGAACTGAATTCCATCATCGGCAACGGCTTCGCGGTCATGTATATGACGGCGCAGAAGCTGATCGCCTATTCCGAGGAGAACGGCTATCTGGTGGGTTCGAGAGGTTCCGTCGGTTCGTCCTTTGTGGCGACCATGTCGGGCATTTCGGAGGTCAATCCCCTTGCGCCGCACTACGTTTGCCCGAAATGCAAGTGGAGCCAGTTCTTTGAAAAGAGCCTGGAATACGGCTCCGGCTTCGACCTGCCGCCCAAGAAGTGTCCCCAGTGCGGCGAGGAGCTGAATCGGGACGGTCACGAAATCCCCTTTGAAACCTTCCTCGGATTCAACGGCGACAAGCAGCCGGATATCGACCTGAATTTCTCGGGTGAAGTGCAGTCCAAGGTTCACAAATATACGGAAGAACTCTTCGGCAAGGACAACGTCTTTAAAGCCGGCACCATTTCCACCGTTGCCGAAAAGACCGCCTACGGCTATGTCAAGGGCTATGAGGAAAAGATGGGGCTTCACCTGCCGTCTGCCGAGATCGAACGTCTCAAACGCGGCTGCATGGGCGTGAAGTCCACCACCGGACAGCATCCGGGCGGCATGGTGGTTGTGCCGCGCGATATGGAGGTAGAGGATTTCTGTCCGGTGCAGCACCCCGCTGACAAAAAGGATTCCGACACCATCACCACCCACTTCGACTTCCATTCCATCCACGATACCATCCTCAAGCTCGACGAACTCGGACACGATGTGCCGACCATCTACAAATACCTCGAAGAATACACCGGCGTGCCGATTTCGGGTATTACCATGAGCGACCCGCAGGTGATGAGCCTTTTCACCTCTACCGAGGCGCTGGGCATCACGCCGGAACAGTGCGGCAGCATTACCGGCACGTTTTCTCTGCCGGAGGTGGGTACCAACTTCGTGCGCCAGATGCTCATTGACACGCAGCCCAAGACCTTTGCCGACCTGCTGCAGATTGCGGGTCTGTCTCACGGCACCGACGTGTATCTGGGCAACGCGCAGGACCTGATCGCCAACAATATCTGCACTATTTCCGAGGTAATCGGAACACGAGACAGCATTATGACCTACCTGATCGCCAAGGGCGTGCCGAATCAGATGTCTTTCAAGATCATGGAAATCGTCCGTAAGGGCAACGCCAAAAAACTGCTGACCGAAGAACATGTGCAGACGATGCGGGATAACGGTGTGCCGGATTGGTACATTGATTCCTGCTTCAAGATCAAATACATGTTCCCAAAAGCGCACGCCGCCGCCTATATGATCGCGACGCTGCGTCTGGGCTGGTATAAGGTGCATTGTCCCGAAGAATACTACGCCGCCTATTTCACAGTGCGTGCGGACGAATTCGACGCGGAACTGGCCACCAATGATCTCCGCGCCCTCAAGGCGGTCATCAAGGAACTGGACGCCAAGGGACGCGGCGCGACCGTCAAGGAGCAGAACAAGCTCGCTACCTTGCAGATTCTCAACGAAGCAAGGGAACGCGGCGTGGTATTCCTGCCGGTTGACCTTTACAAGAGCGACGCGAAGAAATTCCTGATGGAAGGCAAGCAGGTGCGCCTGCCGTTTACCACATTGAAAGGACTGGGCGAAGCTGCCGCGGTTTGTCTGGTGGAGTCGCGGGAAGGCGGCTACCAGTTCATGTCAAAGAGTGATGTGCAGATGCGCTCCGGCGTTTCCAAGGGTGTGATGGAAATCTTAGAGGACGCGGGCGTATTGAAAGGCATGGCGGAAAGCAACCAGGTCAGCCTGTTCGATTTTTAATCGGAGGTCAGTCGATCAAAATGCAGTAAGTGAAGCCGCGCAGCGGCAGGGTTTCCAAAGGGAACTTGTGCCCTTTGGCAGGGGGCGCGGGGGGCAGCGCCACCCGCAAGACGGGCTGCGATAAACAACTGACCCCACTGAAAGACAAAAAGGCGAAGCCGCCGCAAGCGACGCGGCAGCGGCACCGCGAGGGCGAAGCCCGATGCGGGAGCGGAAGCCGGCAACGGGGAACCGAAAGGAAGAGGCAGATTCCCACGCGGCAAACCGCGCCAAAGGCAAAAACGGGGCAGGGCGAAGAGAATAAACTGGTTGAAATCCACTAACGCTGCCACTTTTTCACAGGCATTTTTGTCTGTATGCGAAAACTTCCCGCGAAGGCAGCGGAACGGTTGACTTTTCCATAATAACATGGTATCATGTTAGCACGCTAAAGCAATTGACTGCGAGGAAAGCCATTACGAATCATAAGGAAGGCAAGAGAATGAGAAAAAATTACAAAATTACCCCTGAGGGGAACGCGGATATGCTGTTTTCGGAGTGCGTGGAGCGACGCGCCGTGGAGTCCAAAATCTGCAAAATGTTCGCGCGCGGCGGCTACAACGAAGTGCGCACGCCCGTGCTGGAGTTCTACGACGTATTCAACCAGGGCGACGCGACCCTCCCCATGGACAGCATGTATAAGCTGACTGACAATAAAGGGCGGCTGATGGTGCTGCGCCCCGACAATACCCTGCCGATCGCGCGCATGACCGCGACCAAGCTTTGCAACGCGCAGCTTCCCATCCGCGTTTACTATTCCCAGTCGGGCTTCGGCATCAGCCAGAGCCTTCGCGGGGGCAGCGACCGCATCGACCAGGCGGGCGTGGAGCTGATCGGCGCAGGCGGCAGAAAAGCCGATCTGGAAATCATTGTCATGGCGATCAACACCCTGCGCGCCAACCTCGATGATTTCCGCTTTGAGATCGGACACGCGGGCATCTTCAAGTCGCTGTCCGAAAACCTCGACGTGGATGAGGAAACCCGTGAGGAACTGCGCGATTACATCGAGTCCAAAAACTACGGCGCGCTCAGCGAGGCGCTCGAGCAGCTTCCCGACAGCAATTCCGTCCGCGCCATGCGGCAGCTTCCCAGAATGTTCGGGGGCGCGGAGGTTCTCGCGCAGGCTTACGAACTGCTCGAGGGCTGCGGCGTGACCGAATATCTCGATTATCTGGGCGACATCTACAATACGCTCTCCCAGCTCGGACTGGGCGACAAGCTGATCTTTGACTTCGGTCTGGTTCACCGAAATGCCTACTACACGGGCGTTGTCTTTACGGCCTATGCCCACGGCTCCGGCAACAAGGTGCTCTCGGGCGGCCGATATGACAACCTGCTGGAAAAATTCGGTTTTCCCACTCCGGCCTCCGGCTTTGCAGTGTATCTCAACGAACTGACCAAGGCCTGTTCTCCCAGCCGGAACGTCACCGCCAAGGTGCCGCAGATTCTGGTGCATTCCGCGCCCGGATTTGAAATCAAGGCGCTGCAATACGCGGCCAAGCTCGCGGGCGACAAGTATATCTATGAATATTCCGTCTTTGACACGCTGGAAGAAGCCACGGAATACGCCAAGGCCAAGGGCATTCACCGCGTGGACTGTGTGGACGAGGAACTTCAGATCATTGAGCTGTAAGCGGCATCGGGAGGATTGAGAGAGAATGAAACCGTTAAGAATTGCCCTGACCAAGGGACGACTGGAAAAAGATACCGTGGGATTGTTTGAGCAGATGGGCTACGACTGCTCCGCCGTGCGCGAGAAGGGACGCAAGCTGATTTTACCCGTGGGAGACAGCATCGAGGTGGTGCTGGCCAAAGCCCCCGACGTGATTACCTATGTGGAAAACGGCGTGTGCGATCTCGGCGTGGTAGGCAAGGACACCATCATCGAAAACGGCACCTTCTTTTATGAAATACTGGATTTAGGCTTCGGTCGCTGCAAATTCGCGGTGGCGGGCAAAAAAGATGTGGACTGTCTGTCCGGCTTCGGCACCAAGACCATCGCTACCAAATATCCCAATGTGACGCGGCGTTATTTTGAATCCAAGGGAATGGACGTGCGCGTCATCAAAATCGAAGGCTCGGTGGAACTGGCGCCGCTGCTGGGATTGTCCGACGCGATTGTGGATATTGTGGAAACCGGCACGACGCTCAAAGAAAACGGGCTGGAGGTCAAGGAGGACGTTTGTCCGATTTCCGCGCGGCTGATCTGCAACACCGCGAGTCTGAAACTGCGCAAGGCGGAAATCGAAGAACTGGCGCAGAAAATGGAGGACGCTATTGAGGAAAGATAAGGAGGATTGAAATGAATTCATATCAGTTTGAGCGTATTGTCAGCCATATGGCAAAAAAGTATGGCAAAATTAAAAAAGGTGATGAGAATCTCTACAATTTTATTCTCATTCCGATAGAGGGAAATATTTGGAAAAGACACAGGCAGCACCCGCAGCTGAGCGCGGTCAGGCTGAAAGAGGGGCTGCTTTTAGCGCTTCATACTATTAACGGATATATCATCGGACAAAAGGCTGATACAGAAGCCTTTGAAACGGAAGATAATTTGATTTTCCGTGACGCCGTTTTAGCGGCGGTCGATCCTTTTTCCAATGAGGAAATTTACAGCTTGCTCACGGAAAAAGGTGAGTTTCATGAAAATGATAAAGCCTATCTGGAGCAGTTTTATCAGGAACCGATTATGTGCATCATCAGAATTTTGGAATCTGTTGATTTTTGGAGTAAAATAAACGCCGGAAACGGATATTTTGACTCTTTAGAGGAATATTTAGGAAAAGACACAGAAGATGACAACAAGATGAATTATGCCTTCAAAGTGGGCTCAACCCATGAAGTCATTCAGCGGTGAGGTGACATACCATGATGAAACGTATTACCCCCGAAATGCTGGACGGGCTGACCGAACTGTTTGTCGAAACCTTCAACGCGCCGCCGTGGAACGACCTTTGGACCATCGAACAGGCGCGCACCCGGCTGCTGGACATTATGAAGCGGCCGAAGTTTCTGGGGCTGGCGGATGTGCGTGACGGCAGACCTGTCGGCATGGTGATGGGACACGCGGAGCAATCCTATGACGGGCTGCATTTTCAGATTCTGGAGTTCTGCGTGGCCAACGACAGGAAAGGACAGGGCATCGGCGCGGAGATGATGAAGCAATTCACCGATTACCTGGATAAAAAAGGAATTACGGCGGTGTATCTGCTGACCATGCGCGGTTCATCGGGCGAAGATTTCTATCTGAAGCAGGGCTTCAAAACCATTGGCGATATGTGTGTCATGAGCAGGCGTTACGGAAGATAATCTTTTTGCAGTTTGTGAAGATAATAACAAAGAGGTGTTGGATGATGAAAAAAATGAGAAAAACGAACAAAACAATAAGAATAGCGGCAATGCTTTCGGCTGTACTGCTGCTGCTGCCGACAATGCTGTCGGGCTGCATGTCCGCCGATGAGCTGGCCAAACGGAAACAAAAGACCGATGAAATCGGTAAGCTGGCGGAGGAATACATGCTGGAAAAATACAACCGCGGCTTTAATGTCAAAAAATGCGAATACGCGTCAGGCGATCAGTACGAGGGAGATTTCTTTATCACCTTTAACAATGGCATTCACGGTTTTTATGACGCAGATGAAGATCTGTTTTACGATGACCGTCAGGTGGAAAAGCTCAATGAAGATATTTATAAAGCGGTTTTCCTGCCCATGATTGAGGAACTGAACATCACCTATGACAATGTGGGAACATGGTCGCAGGTGTTCAACATGAAATATGAAGCCAACAGAGGCGGCGAACTGAAGCAGTACAGTATGTATCACGATTATTATAACGGCGGCGATGCCAGATATTTCTGCAAATCCCATAAGCTTAGGGTAACGTCGCAAAATCTGATTCTGATCAGCGATAAGCCGGGGGCCGTTGATACCTATTACAATTCATTGGCGCAGTCGGTGCACAGTTACTTTAAAGGACAAAGCAACGGTGATTTGAAATTTTATGTGGTTACTTCCAATCTGCATGGAAGCCGCAGCTTTGACCCTGAAAAAGTGGACGAAACCATGGACGGCTGTCTGGCCTGTCTCCGTTTCAACGAGAAAAACATCCTTACCAGACATCAGTTTGTCAAAGCGGCAGAGGGATTGTATGCCATGCTTTGCAGCGACGACGGCGTGACGCTGGAGGAGGAGAGCGACATCACATTAACGCCTGTGAGCGATTCCGATGCGGTTTCAAAAAAAATCCTTGACAGCATGAACGGCAAGAATATGAATTTGGTGGATAAATATGTCACCAAAAAGCGCAGCGTGGAATTTGAAACCATTTATCAAGTGTCTTTTTCCGACAGAATAGCTAAGCGCGATTATGCGTCTTATACGCTTGCCTTTGTCATGAAGGACAGTGATGAAGAAATCACTGAATATGCCGACGTGAAAGAGCGGGAGCGCAGTTTCTTTGCCTTCAATCTGAACGGGGAGGATTATAACGCGACTTGCCTTTGCTCTCCCAACAGCCGCTCCACCAAATTCACCTACAACAAGGGCGATGAGGTGTATGTCTGGTTCGGCACACAGTTTTGATGAAACACCAAAGGGAGGAATCACAAAATGAAATTAGCCGAAGCGCTGCAGGAACGCGCTGACCTGAATATCAGAATCAAACAGTTGGAACGCCGCATGTGCAACAACGCGCTGGTGCAGGAAGGCGAATCACCCGCAGAAGACCCTGAAGCGCTGCGTCGCGAACTCGACGATTGCATTCTTCGTCTGGCGTATCTTGTCAGCTGTATTAATCTCACCAATTGCCGCACCGTGGCGGAAGGCAAAACGCTTACCGAAATGATTGCCCGCAAGGATGCGCTGACGCTCAAGATTTCGGTGTATCGAAATCTCATCAATACGGCGGGCAATACGACTTACCGCGCCAGAGGTTCGGAAATCCGCATTTTGGCGACGGTGCCTGTGGCGACCCTGCAAAAGCAGGTGGATCGCATGGCGAAAGAACTTCGGATGCTTGACAACCTCTTGCAGGAAACCAACTGGACGACGGTGTTGATAGAAGAAACCGAATGATTGGTTCATAACAGAGGTAGCGGCCACAGGGCGAATGTCTCGCGGCAGCTGCGTTAAGCTGCACCTATTGGAAATATCACCCTGACGGAGATATTTTGGATGTCCCGGGGCGGACTCTTTTTCACAGAACGGTTAAGTCCCCATCGCGTACAACCGTATTGTTATGACTGATTTTGTATGACCAAGACATTGACTGTGCTGCCGTGAGGGCGGGCAAGGGGAAAAACGCCGTGTTCGCGGCTGAGAAAAACGTATTCCGTCAGACGGATGGGATACGCATTGATTTTGAGGAGGCTATGGAAAAGATGATTAAAATTGTGAAGGCGGACGGAACCGCCGAGCGGGAATTTCTCGCGCAGCTTCGCGAAAGAAGCGGCGAGACAGATAAAAAAGTGACGGAAATCGTCACCGCCATGCTGGAGGATATCAAGGCGCGCGGCGACGAGGCGGTCAAGGAATACACCGCCAGATTTGACAACGAAAACCCCGAATTTTACGAGGTGCCGCGCGAGGTCATCGAGAACGCCGAGAAGGACTGCGACCCGGATTTCATCGGGGCGCTCAAACGGGCGGCGGCCAACATTGCCGATTTTCACGCCCGTCAGGTGCAGCAGAGCTGGCTCACACCCAAGGAGAACGGCGTGATTCTCGGACAGCGGATCCGCGGACTGCACAGAGTGGGCGTGTATGTTCCCGGCGGCACAGCGGCTTATCCCTCCTCCGTGCTGATGAATATCATCCCCGCCAAAATCGCGGGCGTGAAGGAAATCATTATGGTTACGCCTCCCTGCAAGGACGGCAGCGCCAACCGCGACATTCTGGCGGCGGCGGCCATTGCGGGCGTTGACAGAGTGTTCCTCTGCGGCGGCGCACAGGCGGTTGGCGCGCTGGCCTATGGCACGCGGGAAATCCCCAAGGTGGATAAGATCGTCGGCCCCGGCAATATCTTTGTGGCAACCGCCAAGCGTCTGGTCTATGGCGCGGTGGATATCGACATGATCGCCGGTCCCAGTGAAATCCTGATCGTGGCGGACGGCAATGCCAATCCGAAATTCCTTGCCGCCGATCTCATGAGCCAGGCGGAGCATGACAAGCTGGCTTCCGCCATTCTGGTGACGACCAGCGCCGAGCTGGCCGAAGCGACCGACGCGGAACTGGTAAGACAGTGCGCGCTGCTCGAACGCAACGAAATTATCAAGGAATCCATTGCCAACTACGGCGGCATCATCGTTTGCCGTTCGCTGGATGACGCGGTAGACATGGCGAACGAACTCGCGCCGGAACACCTCGAAGTCTGCGTGGAGAATCCCATGGAGTACATCGGACGCTTTGACAACGCCGGTTCCGTATTCCTCGGAAACTATGCTCCCGAACCGCTGGGCGATTACTTCGCCGGCCCCAATCATGTGCTGCCCACCAGCGGCACGGCGAGGTTCTTCTCCCCGCTGTCGGTGGATACCTTTATCAAGAAGTCCAGCTTTATCTATTACAACGAACCTGCACTGCGTCAGGTCAAGGACGACGTCATCAAACTGGCGGAGACCGAACGGCTGACGGCGCACGCAAATGCCATCAAGGTAAGATTTGAATAAAAAATAAATCCTTTGTAGGCGATTGTAAAAGTAAATGAAAAAAGAAGAAAAGCGAAGCGCAATTAGCGAGCGAATGCGAGCGTGGGAGTCGAGGGGGACTGGTCCTCCTCGCAGGTCAAGGGCAGCGCCCTTGTGGGGAGTGGGGCAAAGCCCCACGAGGTCGGCATT
>CAMHAV010000078.1 GCA_946182865.1 uncultured Clostridia bacterium | reverse complement strand
CCAATTTGCCGTAAAACCTTGAGTTTTATGACCCGTGTGCAAGTCGGGATTTAAACAATATCATGCCAAATACCCGGACGATCTCATCTTCACCTATCTGCCAGGCCGCCAAAAAGAGCAGTGGCAGGGCGATAAACACAATCGTCTTGTTTAAGAGCAATTCATAAAAGGTCTCCGCTAAAAAGGCAATGACTCTTTTCATAGCAATCCTTCACCTCCGTTGATGCTACTGCTTTTTGACCAGCTTTTGTCCCTCCGCCGGAATGGCGGCAGCGGCCTGTACCAGTGAAGTCCTGATGTTTTCCTGCAAACCGAAATTGGATTTGGCCTTTTCAAAATCCTCCCGGACGGCCGCGTGGGCGGGAATGCAGAAATACCCCGCGTAGGCTGCCCCTTGTTCGCCTTCTTCTTCCTTCCGTGCGGCGATTTCCGCGTTATATACCTTATCGGTCAATGCCAATTCGATCAGCGGTTCCAGCGCTTCCCACGAGTCGATGGATCGCAGTTTAGCGGAAAGTTGTCTGCTTTTGAGAAGCAAATAAATTCCTCCTCCGGCAAAACCGACCGCAATAAGCAATTGAAAAAGCAGATAACCGCCGCTGGCCCCTAATGTCTTCAATACCGTCATCAGCGCGACAACAGCAAGTCCTATGACGATAAGAACCACACCGATGGCGGGAGAGGATTGATCGCGCAGATAGTCCTTCACTTCTTTTCCCGAAACGGTGACTTCCTGCGGGTCTTTGAGCGTTTGGTTAATCAGAACACGGTTGCCGCTTCGGGTTTCCTCTTTTCTTGCTATGAGATAATACTCGCTCCACACCGCATCATCCGGTATGTTTTCCTGTATCCACACAGGTAAATTGTCTTTGCTTGCCATGTTGTATTGTCTCCTTTCGCACGTTTAGTCTGCCTTCTCCGTGCAGAATGTTTCCGTGAACCACTCCGCCAATGCGGTGTCGTCCTCCCGTCCGAGAGAACGCAGATAGTAAGTTTTGAAATAATCCGACAAATAAGGAACATTCTGTTTGTTTACCCAACTGCCGCGCCGATCTCTTGCGCCGTGCAGCTTTTTGTTAAATATATCCGTCAATTCGCTGACAAGTTCCGGAGTCATGTCGTCCCTGTGATGCACGATAAAATCAAAAATCGGAAAAATATAGTCGTTGTCCGCCTCGTAGCCCTCATTCAAGGGGTCAAAATGCCACGAAGGTCTGTCATTTACATATCTCCTTCGACATGAGGCATCCTCTAGCGTTTCGGCATAAATCGGTCGAAGGAAAGCAGGATCAATGGTATTGACGCCCGCAGGACGCGAACAATTCCCGTCACAGGCAATGTTTCGGATGGTGTCGTGAACCATGCTTCCTCCGCTTTGGTAGAGGTTCAAGACTGCTTTTTCCACCGCTTCCGTTTCCTCCCAGTACATCAGAGCGGCATCCATATAGTGATCCGGTCCCGAACAACCCGGAGCGTAGGTGGGACGGTTCAAGACCTGCGTGAGCACCTCAAGCGCCCGCTGCCGGTTGCTGTCAGACTGTGCCGTTTCCACCGTCCGGTTCGCCAGCCACGCCATGCACGGCAGGGATTGCGCGATGGGCATGTGCCAGCACATTTGCGTGAGCGTGTGAACCGCTTCTCCGGCTTTTGTGTCGTCCGTCTGCGTCAGCATGAAGTCCGTCCATTCCTCAAAAGTCTGCGGCGTTTTCTTGAATGTCGTTTTCTTTTGTCCAAAATGGAATAAAGCCATTATCAATGAAACCTCCGTTCATGTCATCAGATTGCGTTTTCTTCTCTTAAGATTCCTCTTCCCGATCAATTTGTTTGGTGAATTGCGGCAGTTTTTCCGGCGCGTAGGGGATGGCATGCCATTCGTTGTATTGCAGCGCAGTCTGCTCTCTTCTCGATTTGCGGAAGCTCCACAGAAATACGGGCAGCAGCACCGCCGCTGCTCCGCCGAATACGGCAGCCAGCGTCAGGAAGAGCTGCTCATCTCTGCCGAACGAAATGACAAAAAACATCAAGCCGCAAAGAGCCGAGAAGAGTGTCACCACCCCGGATATGGCGGACACAGTTTGCAAAGGGGTCGAATAGGACGCAGCGTAGGGCTGCACCTTGAAACACTGATGACAGCAGTATTCCTTGTCGGGCAGCCTAAGCGTTATCATCGGACTCGACGGCATATCCTCTCCCTGACAAGCCTCCCAGAAAGCGGCAACACCTTCCACTTGTCTTCGCTCCAAATCGACCCCTTTTTCAAAAGAGGCGTACATCTCCGACTGAAGCTGACTTTTTTTCTCGTTGATTTCCTCTTGGTAATGACGGTTGTGCGTGTATCTCACGGTTTCGACCCTCGTAGCCTCATATCGCAGCGTGTCCCGGTTTTCCGCGCCGCAGTAGAGGCAGGTGTAGCAAACAGGATATTCCGCCTTGGCGGTGACGCGAATTTCTGTATCGATCATGATTGGTTTTTCCTCCCATCATTCTTCAAACAAATCGTTCAGATAACTTTCCACCTGGTTCATGTGCAGGACATTCCTGCCGTTTTCACCGTAATCGAGCTGCACACTGAAATCCGCCTGTGTGATGAGCGACCAGTCGTCCAGACGGATGACATACAGCGAAACTTTCTGTTTCAGACCCGCGCCGACGTTTTTGCCGGTACTCTTATCCACCCAGACCCCGTCTTTCTGCACGCTTTCGCGATAGGCCACCACGACATTGGTTTCTTTTGGGTCGCTTGTTCCCTGCGGATAGGTGCCGCGCGACGGCACGGAGAATTGCCCCGTCGTCATGTTGTAAAACACGAAGCGGGGATGCTCCGGCATAGTGCCTTTGCCGTCGGGCCAGCTCTCCTGGACATAGGGCTGCAAGGCGCTGTTCAAACGGCCGGTTTGCCAGGTCGCAGGCAGCACCAGTACCATCTCCGCCAGAAGCAGCACGCCCACTGCCGACAGAATAGCGATGACCGCCTTGCCCGGTTTTTTGCCGCCTGCCTGCTGCTGACTTCGCCAGCGCAGAAGGCCCCGGATACCCAGCGTCAGGAACAACGCGGAAAAGAGCAGCAATACAACGACGCCGCCGGGTTTCACGGCGGTTGTCATAGAAGAAATAACGGTGATACTCGCCGTTACCCAGACAATGCCGATCATCAGGCTGATGACGGAAAGGACAAATTTGACGGTAGGATTCATGGATTTCTTTTTCATTGCGGGTTCCTCCTATCACATTTTTTGCGCTATGATTCATTGCATCGTAGACACAGTTACAGTTTATCAGAAAAATAACCAAAAAAGGTGGTCAGCCAGACCACCTTTTAAAAAAATTTGCCCACAGGCATTTATTTTGTCTCCGCCGCCTCAAATACCCTGTCGGCATTGGCCAGAATCAGCGCCATTTCTCCCAGCGTAATGTCCCCCGGACGGTTGACGCCGGTGAGGATACCCGTTTTCTCCGCGAACGCCATCGCGGCGCGAACGCCGGGGTAGTAGCCGTTGTCATCCTTGATGCCCGACCAGTCTGCCACAATGGAGGGATCATGCACCTTGACCGCCGCATAGACCGCAATATCCCGGTCAACGGTCTGCACGTCGTCCCAGCCCCACGGCATAAAAAACGCGTCGCTCTCCTGCGGCATTTCTGTATTGATACCGTATACATAATCGCGGTTCAGTCCGTAGAGGTCGATCATTGCCGCACGGAGATCGCCCACCGTTGCGATGTTGTCCGTTTCGTCAAACGCGGTCGTGCCGTATTTGTCTTTCATATACGTCACGGCCTCCGCAATCCGCTGCTCGTCGGGCAGGTAAGCGGGAATCGCATCATCGGTGAACGGCGTGTAGGTGACGGCCTGATAGATTTTCACGCCCGTGAAGGTCAGCAGAACCACTGCCAATACCGCGCATACGGCAATAGCAGCCATGCGAAGTGCCTGTGACTTCGGATTGGCATGAAGAAGCGCTTTTTTGACTTGGGAAACGTCGGCAAAGCGCTCCTTGGGGGAAAATGCTGTGCATTTTCGGACAATGCGGGCGAGCGGACGGTAGATCTTGATGTTGGGATTTTCTTTGGTGCTGCCGGTAAGCAGTTGACGCAGCAGAATGCCGAGTGAATAAATATCCGTGCGGGCATCGGTCTGCGAAAAGCCGTATTGCTCCGGCGGCGCATAGGCCAGCGTTCCGAAAAACATCGTATCAGTGTCGCGGTCGCTCCGGTATACACGGGCAATATCAAAATCAATGAGGACAATGCTGCCGTCGGGACGGACAATCACATTTTGCGGCTTGATGTCCCGATGAATGATGGGAGATTCTCTGTGGTGCAGGTAAGCGAGAACATCGCAGAGCTGGACGCAGATTTGCACGATTTCCTGCTGTGACAGGGTATTGTCCTGCGCGTAACGATGCAAGGGAATGCCCTCAATGTATTCCCGCACTGTCACTGTCATCTCGTCATTTTCAAAGCAAGCCGTTTGTTTGGGAAGGCTTTTATGCTGCAAACCATTTAACAGCGTGTGATGATCGGCAAGCGTACAAACGCGCTTGTCGTAGCATTTGGCAATGAATGGCTCTTCGCTGCTGTCCTGCACAAGGAAGGTGCATAGGCCGTTGCGCTCCGCAAGGCATTCCATGATGGTATAGCCCGACAAGAATTCTTCCGGATAGCACGAATCATTGTAAGTGTCCAGAATCGCCTGTAATTCTTCCTCAGATTTCATTTTTTGCACCTCCCAACTGCGGCAAATGATGTTCATACAATAGCAATTGCGCTTCTGTCAGTGTTTTTCCGCGATGCAGGCAATAGGCAATCACCGCGTCCCGTTTTACTTTCGGGTGAAGTGGCGTCGCCCGTGCCACTTTTAAAAGCTGCTGCGTTTCATCGACATTCAGTTCCAACGCAAAAGCAAATTGCAATACCGTGTCGCGCGACGGCTGGCGTGTTCCTGAAAACAGCCGATGCCCGTAAGAACGTTCCATATTGGTGCGCTTAATAACGCGCTCCGGTTTTTCGTTTCTGTTTTGGCAAAGTATGGTGATGTAATCGGAAAAACACGGCAGTTCGCTTGTATCGCTGTTTAGCGTGAAGAAAACATCAACCGACTCGGATTGAAATAACTGCGCCCACAATTGGCGTGTGGACGGATGTTCTGATTGCTCACTCATTGATCTCACCACTTAAAATAGAAAAAGAATCGACAGAATAGTCATATTGTATCAAAAAAATATTTATCCGTCAATGGTTTCTTTAGTATCTTTCATGAATGAGCGCCGAGATCGGGGTGGTGTAGGCAAAGGCAAGCATAGTGGGGTCGTCGCTACGCAGCAATCCTTTCTCCATCATGCCCTCGAAAATCTTCGTGAACATCTCGGTAAGACCCATCAGGAAATGCTTTGTCGCAAGATCATGCGCGCGTTCATCGCGGAACTGTTCAATGGAGAGCAGTTTTCTTGTCATCACGATGGTTTCATCGCGAATCGTAAAATCCGTCATTCGCGTAGTCATTGCCACAAGCCCTTCCAGAGAATCCGGCACGGGCGGCAAATGCTCCGGGGAGCCGAAACGCGCGTCATAATAGGCAATCAATTCGTCTAACGGGGTATTCCAGATTTCCTCTTTGCTGCTGAAATGCTTGTACATCGACGATTTGACAAGTCCGAGAGAAGCCGTCAATTCACGGATATTCGTGCCAGCATAGCCCTTTTGCGAAAACATCTCCAACGCCGCCATGAGTATTTTTTCCTTTGTATCCTTCGCCATAAGACCCTCCATCATATAAAAAGTGACCTTTCATTCACTTATTATAGTGAACGAAAGGTTACTTATCAAGAGTTTTATTCAAATTTTATCCGAAAATCTGTCCGGGCAGTTTCAGCTTTTCTTTGGTCGGGAAGCCCTTGTCGAATTCCTCGACATCAGCGTCATCGACATAATACCCCTGCGGCGTTTGATATACACCTGTGATACCTGCCTCGTTGGTGATGTCAATAATCTGCACAGCGTCAAAGCCCTTTTCTGAAATGCGCTTCTCCGCTGCCGCAACAATTTTTGCTCTTGTCTCCTGCGCCCGGCGCTGTCTGTCTTTCAAAATACCACCTCCCCCATTCATCTTTATATAGAATAACATAAACCCGACCTAAAGTGAGCGACTTTGGGTCGGGTTTATTAAAAACTTTCTATGAACAGACGAATCTATATGACAAGATTCACCGATATTCCCGTCAAAAACGAGAAGAACATGACGAATGCCAGATACAGCAGAAATCGCTTCCAGCCCATCACAATTTTCAATGCGCCAAGATTAGTGATTTTAGTCGCCGGTCCGGTGAGCATGAACGCCGCCGCGCTTCCCATGCTCATGCCGTTCCAGAGCCATTCCTGCAGGAGCGGAATCGTACCGCCGCCGCAGGCATACAGCGGAACGCCGATGGTCGCTGCCATCAGCACGCCCCACGCTTCATTGCCGCCGAACACATTCACCATCACGTTCTGCGGCACATACCGCTGGAACAATGCCGACAGCAAGATTCCGAAAAGAAAATATCCCCCTGTTGCCTTGACATTTCTCCCAAAATTCAGCAGATACCGGATGAAGATATTCGGGTGCGTGTCGTGGCTGGCACGTTCCTCAAAGCCGTCAAAATTGAAAAATTCCTTGTTACGGTAAAACAAAAACAGCAGAAGTCCCGCGGCGCAGCCGCACAGAAAACAGGTCACGATGCGAACGGCCAACGCCGTCGCTCCGAGCGCCGCGCTGTAAATGATAAGCTGCGGATTCAGCAGGATCGACGCCATCATAAAGGCGGCCAGCCAGTCCTCCCGCATTCCCTGCTTGCGGAAAGACGCGGCAATCGGAATCGTGCCATACATACAGAGCGGTGAGGCTATGCCGAGCAGACAGGCGGGAATGATACCGAGCAGTCCCAGCTTCTTGCCGTTCATTCCGGCAAACAGGGCGTGTATCTTGTCTTTGGCAAATACGGAGACAAGCGAACCGATGGCCATGCCGAGTATCCAGTACCAGAAAATCTGCCGGAACTGGACGTCGAAATAGTACCAGATATAGACAAATTCCCGATACCATATCTCAATCATCTTTTATCCACTCGCTTTCCTTTTGGCTGATGTCATATTCGCACCGTTCCTTTATCTGATACGCATGAAAATAGGCTTCTTCCAAAGGAATCCATCTTTCCGAAAAAATCTTCCAGCCGTCTGCTGTGTTGCGGTCAATAATTCTCCGTTTCTGCTCGTCGGCGGACACGTCCATGAATACATGAAGATCAAAATAATCCCACAAGGCCGGATGACAGCTGTAGGAACCTTCGATGAGATTGACGTCGCCTGCCCTGACAGGAACAGGCGGCTTTAAGCGCATAGAGGAACAATCGAAGGCGCGAAATACAATCCGTTCCGCGCCTGATTGTAAAGGCAACAGCACCTCAGAAAGAAAACGCTCATAATCGACATTTCCGCCCGGTGTACGCAGCCGTTCTTCCGTGCGTTGCTCCGGCCTCAGAAAGAAATCGTCCATATGGAATACAGTGCAGCCGATTTCATTTTGCAAACGCGAGGCAAACGTGGTTTTTCCGGCTGCGCACCTGCCGTCGATGGCGATCAACATTCTCTGATTCGGCTTTTTGGCGTTTTGGATGATCTCCATGAACCGTGACAGTTCCGTCATGATGCTTCTACCGTTTCCTGTGCTTTTGTGTCAGCAGGTTTTCTGAACGGCACCAGCTTTGTCTTGTTCAGCGCGACCATGACCGCCGGAACAAGCATCAATTGAAGAAGTATGCCGGGAATGGCATTGAGAAACGCGCCAGCCAGAAACGCCTCAAAGGTGAAGGCGCTTCCCTTTAATCCAAGCAGAATGATCTGAGCGATCCCCCAGACAATTCTGCCCGCCATCATTGCCGCCAGCATCGAGCGGTATAATGCCCGTGTGCATTGCCAGCGGGATTTTTCATACAAGAAACCTGCGACCAGCGCGTAGGTTGCCAGTTCAAACGCCATGCTGATGGCAGTGGGGTATATCGGCGGCATACCAAAGAGCATGGAGCGCATGATCGGCAGGACAAACGCCATCGGCACGCCGTATCGCCAGCCGCATATCAGCGCGCAAAGGAAAACCGGAATATGCATAGGGAGCAGCATATTGCCGATCTGCTGAATCTGCCCGGTCAGAAAAGGCAGCACAAGCCCGATGGCGAGGAACATCGCCGTCAGTGTAAGTTTTTTAACAGGTTCATTTTTCATATCATTTGCACCTCATTGTTTGTCAATGTTCATCAGTTTATAGGAACGGCTGCCAAGTCCGATGGCTTCCGCGTGTTCCAGCGTGTGAATGCCGTTTCTGGATTCCATTCTTCTGACAAGTGAAGCATTGCCCTCCGCGTTATAAACCAGATCGACGCAGGCCTGATCCAAAGCCACAGGATCACAGCTCGCCAGAATGCCGATATCATGGATATCAGGCTCCGCGGGATTGCCGTCGCAATCGCAGTCCACCGACAGACGGTTCATCACATTGATGTAAACAATGTGCTCTCCGTTTCCGAGATAATCGGAAACCGCCTTGCCCGCCTCCGCCATGCTCTCGGTAAAATCAGTCTGATTGCCGCCCCACGGGTTTGTTTTACTCTTTCCGCCGGTATGAATCAGGCTTTTTCCCGCAGGAGAGGCGAGGCCGATGGAGATGTTCTTGATCGCGCCGCCAAAGCCGGCCATTGCATGACCTTTGAAATGCGACAGTATCAGGTAGTCGTCATAATCCGCAAAGTGACTGCCCACCACATCTTCTTTCAAATGCTGCCCCATTCCGTTGGGAACCGCAACGGGAAGATTCATTTCTCCGTCCTCGTCCATCAGGTCGAAATCGGCGATAGCGGTAAATCCGTGATCCTCCGCCACCTGTTTGTGCATAGCGGAACTGCTTTGGGAACCTCCGTAAGCCGTATTGCATTCTACGATAGTGCCGTGAAGCTGCCCCACCAGATCACCGATCAGTTCCGGACGAAGATAATTGCTTGCGGGAGGTTCACCGGTGGAAATCTTGACCGCCACCTTTCCTGTCGGCTGCCAGCCGAGCTGCTCATAGATTTTCACTAGCCCCTCGGCGGAAATATCCTCGGTAAAATAAACAACAGACGCGTCTTCGTGGGAGTTGTCGCTTTCAGATACGTTTGTATTCTGGTTCACCTGATGGGAAACATGATCTTTTGCCGCGGCGCTTTTTCCGCATGACGTAACCAAAAAAACCATTACTGCACACATGCAGATGAAAGTCTTTTTATTCAACTTTCTCAGCTTCATTTGTTTCTCCTTCCTTATTTCAGCTTACCGTAATCCTCATCGGAAACAGGCTCGTGCCACTCGGTGCTTGTACCTTCGCCCGGTACTTCCACCGCGATATGGGAAAACCATGCATCGGGTGCCGCACCGTGCCAGTGCTTGATATTCGCCGGAATGTTGATGACTGTTCCGGGCATAAGCTCTACGGCGTCTTTGCCCCATTCCTGATAGAAACCTCTGCCGCCTACGCAGACCAGCATCTGTCCGCCACCGCTTGCAGCGTGGTGGGTATGCCAGTTGTTGCGGCAGCCCGGCTCGAAGGTCACATTGAACATCGGCACCTGCTCCGTTGACAGCGGCGCAAGGTAACTCTGCCCCACAAAATACTGCGCATAAGCGTCATTCGGCTCACCGATGGGGAAAAAAATGGTATTCTGATATTTCTCTTTTTCCGTTTTTTCTTTCTTTTCCTCAGGCGTCGACTGTTTCTCCTTCCACACTTCCTTCGCCAGACGGAATACCGTCCAGCCTTTCGGCCAACCGACATACATCGTGGCGTGGGTGATGACAGCCGCTATTTCCTCCTTTGTCACGCCATGCGCTTTCGCGTTCTGCAAATGATACTGTAGGGAGGAATCCGTAACGCCTGACGCCATGAGCGACACCACCGTGATGATACATTTGGTCTTGACGCTGATGGCTTCCTCATTCCAGACTTCTCCGAACAACACATCATCGTTCAAATGCGCAAACATCGGCGCAAATTCGCCAAGCTGCTGTCTTCCGGCTGTCTGTACAATTTTCTCATTCATTGTAAAAAATCCTCCTTGACTGGTATGTATTATTTTACACTGCTAAGCAGCTGCATGACACACGAATAAACCATCTCATATATACTGTGAAGCGTAAATTGCATATTTGCTTCCTTCATGGCGTTGAGCTGTTTTTCCGTCGCGACAGAATAAGGATATACGCCGAATAAAAACGGAAAAAACACAAAGATAAACTGCTCTCTGTCTGCATTCGGAAAAAATTTGTCAATGCATGCTCTCATCGCATCCAGTGAAGCCGCATAAGCAACTTTAAATTCTGTCAAACGCTTCGGACGGGAGTGTTCCTCCATATCGTAGTGGTTCATGGCAAGCAGTTTCAGAAGCTGCTCACGCTTTTCAAGGGAATGTGCCAGTGCTGCGGCAAATTCTTCCGATGACATCGTTTCGTTTTCTCCTTGAAGGTGGTTCAGTTCCGCTGCCCACATCTCGTATTCTCGCTGCATCAGCGCTAAAAAGATTTCTTCTTTCGTCTGAAAATAATTGTATATCGACGGTCTTGAAAAACTGGTCTCCACACTGATCTCTTTGAGGGTAATTTCTTTAAAGCTCATGGTCTGATAGAGCTTGTCGCAGGCTTTGACAATTTCCTCGCGACGTGAAGCCGTCAGTTCGGGGGAACCCTTTGGCATGATTCCGTTTCCTCCTATTTAATATTCTGACATCATGTCATCATATATATTTTAGCATTACCCTGACAATGTGTCAACATCTGTTTATTGATTACCGTAATTTCAGCGATATTTACCAATCGAAACCCCGTCTGTATGACAATTTGCATAAATGATTCGCGAGGATATTTTGTGCCATGCGAAGATGACGACAACGGCGGGCTGGTACCCGCCTAGGAGGAAGACGGAGCAGGGCGCAAAATAGACTGCGAAGAATGTCTGGTTTTAGTCGAAAATTAGTATAAACACAAAAAACCTCCAAAAAAGAGCTTGGAGGTTTTTTGTTGTAGATATTCACCTTGCCTAAAAGGCCGTTTTTTAGGTGGGGTGAAATTCTACTATTAAAGTTTAAACGTCAGTTTGCGATAATGCTGTGTATTCGTAGTTCCCAATCTGTAATTGAATGATGTAGAAATCACTCGATGGTCAATATGTCCGAAAAACCGGTGACCTCAAATATCTCCATTATTGTTTGGTTGACATGATGAAGCGTCATGGTTCCCTGCCGGTTCATCTGCTTCTGGGCGGATAGTAGTACGCGCAGCCCCGCAGAAGAGATGTACTCCAGCTTTTCAAAGTCAAACCGCAGTTCTGTCACGCCGTCCAGTGACGCTTTCAGTTCTTTTTCCAGTTCGGGGGCTGTGACGGTGTCCAGACGCCCCTCCAATGCAAAGTCGGCTTTGTTGTTTTTGATTGTCTTGGTGATGTTTAACATGAACAATTCCTCCAAAAAATTGATTTGAATGATACGATAGCTGCCCGAAACGGAATTCACTTCGGCAGACTTTCACTTTTACAGCGGATAGTTGTACAAGGAGCCATACTGTTCAATCCACACATATTTTTTCCAGTTTTCCTCGCTTAAAAACAGTTTGGCCGCCACATAGGGATGTCTGCGTCCCGCGTCGGCACTCATGACTTTTTCATACATTTGTTCCCCCATACACGTTCTTAAAAAGGCGTTGGCTTCTTTTTTATAATTCCCCGGCATATACTTTCCTTCGCTGACAATTTCCAACTGCTCAGGGCTAAGCTCATAAAGGTCATCGGACTTTTTCATTCGTTATTTTACTCCTTTCACATGTCTTTTCAAGACATGATTTTCCCCATCTGCCAGGAAATATATCCCTCTGTCATATTCGCCCATGAATAGGCGGTCATATATTCTCCATGATAGGAATTGATGGCGTCAAGATTGCCTTCAAAAAACAGATAGGCGTCGCAGCTAAACTGCTCCGGACAGATTCTCATGGTACCGTGCTTCAATTCAAACATTCTCTCAATTCCATACTCTTGTAATGTGGTTCGCATACTTCTGATGATGACGTCCAGCTGCTTTTGCATCGGACGGTCATACAGTCGGTCTTCCCACAGAATCCCAAAGGCTTCCGCGCGTGTTACATTTCTGCCGTGCCTGTCAACCAGATAGGCCAGTAGTTCTTTGCATCTCGCTATCTTGAATCTGACCGGTTTACCGTCCACAAATACGTCAAAATTTCCGAACGTACACACCAGAACATGCGACGTCAGTTTTTTCGGTTTGCCGGAGAGTGCGTATTCCACATCCTTGGCGAGCATCTCTTTCGTAACCGGCTTCAACAGATAACCGGAGGCACGCACCTGAAAAGCGTCCACCGCGTAATGGGAATACCCTGTGATAAAGATGATGGCGGTTTCCGGGGATTTCTCCTTGATACGCAACGCCAGTTCAATGCCGTTCATCATCGGCATGTCGATGTCAAGAAGCGCGAGATCTGCGGTGTTGTCCTCCAGCCATTGCAGCGCCTCTTTTGGCTTGGTGAATCCCTTTACTTCATCAATCTGAGGCAGATCGGCGCACATCGACGCCGTATGTTCCATGAGCAGTTTTTCATCATCGACACATATGGCTCTCATTGCGGTTCCTCCTTGTATTTTCTCATCGTCGCATTCATTTCTTCTGCACCACATTGATGTAGGGAAAGGGAATCTCAATACCGTTTTCATTCAGCGCGTGATAAACGCGGAGATTGATATCGGAAATCAATGCCTCCGACGTGACGTTTGCCTTATAATACACCGTTGTCACCAGCTTCAGACTGCTGTCCTCATACGCCATAAAATAAACGTCTCCGTACTCCTTGCCGTTTTTGGTATTCCTGCCTGGGATACTGTACGGCGACGCCTTGACCGTCTGCCGTATAACATTCATGGCTTTTTCCACGTCGCTGCCGTAGGCGATGTGAAAGCTGAACTGCGCCGCACGGCAGTTTGTATGGTAGCTATAATTTCGGATGCTCATGGCGTTGAGCTTGCTGTTGGGAATAATAACCCTTTGGGTTTCCAAAGTGGCAATCACGACGTGACGCATGGTAATATCCTGGATAATGCCCGTCGTTCCGTTTTCCAGCTCAACGCGATTGCCGATTTCAAACGGCTTGTAAATGCTGATCATCAACCCGCCCAGCACGTCTTTAATTACGTCCTGCGCGGCAAACGCCAGCACCGCGCTGATGATGGCTGTTCCGCCCAGAAAGGTTTTCCATAACGAGCCAAGACCGCCGAAGCCGGACAGCGCCAGTATTGTGCCGCTGATGAGAATGAATGATTTGTTGATTCGCTCAAAAAAGAGCAGGTGCAGTCCTTCCTGCTTCTTTCTGATTTCGCGGAAAAGAATCCGGTTGACTCTCATCAGCACCCACATGAGTATGATGATGACCACTACGACCGCTATTTGAATCAAAATAGATTTATCAAATGTCATAATTAAAACTTCCCGTTCATGTTTTCAAGCGTATCAATCACAACCACACAGTCTGATTGCACATTTTGCATAACGAGTTTCATGATATTTTCGGGGATTGCTACGCAGCCGCCGGTGTAGGGCTTTGTGGGGCCAAGACAATGCAGGAATATGGCTGAGCCTCTGCCGGGCGTACCGTCTTCGTTAAAGCTGATGTTCAGACAGTACTGATATTGATATTCATAATCAACGATATGCTCGCTGTTCTCCATATCGAGATCAGGGAATTCCTTGAAGCTGACCATTTCATTATAATGCATACCCTGGCGGTCATCTCCTGACCAATAGGTATCGTCGTTGACTTTCGTATAGGGAATGGCACAACCGGGGTCGTCGGCAATACCGAAAGCCTTGTTGAAATGATAAATGCCGATGGGAGTCTGTCCGCACCCTTCCTTGTGGTCCTTGTCCAGACACAGACCGTTCAA
>CAMHAV010000077.1 GCA_946182865.1 uncultured Clostridia bacterium | reverse complement strand
AACTCAGCGAAGCGCCCAACTCAGCGAAGCGCTCAACTCAGCGAAGCGCTCAACTCAGCGAAGCGCCCAACTCAGCGAAGCGCTCAACTCAGCGAAGCGCTCAACTCAGCGAAGCGCCCAACTCAGCGAAGCGCCCAACTCAGCGCTTGAGGCGCTTATCCGAGCTGACCGCCAGCTTCGTGCCGACCGTCTGGAAAAGCTGCACCAGTACGATCAGCAGAATAACAGCCGCGATCATAATTAAATCCTTGTAACGGTAATAACCGTAGTTAATGGCGATTTTGCCGAGTCCGCCGCCGCCTAAAATGCCGCTCATGGCGGAATAGCCCAGCACCGTGGTGATGGCAATGGTGGCGTTGGAGAGCAGCGAGGGAACGCTTTCGGGAATCATCACCTTTGCGATGATCTGCAAAGGGGACGCGCCCATGCTCTGCGCCATTTCGATGATGTTGGGGTTGACCTCCCGCAGGCTGCTTTCGGTCAGTCTTGCCACAAACGGGAAGGCCGCAATGACCAGCGGCACGATGGTTGCCGTCGTTCCCACAACCGTGCCGACAATGGCGCGGGTAAGCGGAAAGACCATAATCATCAGAATCAGGAACGGCACCGACCGCAGCAGATTGATGATGACATTGAGCGTCTGCATGAGCCACGAGGGAAGCGGCAGAACGCCGTTTTTATCCCCCGTCACCAGCAGCACGCCGAGCGGCAGTCCGATGATAACCGCAAACAGGGTGGACAGAATCGTCACATATACGGTTTCCCAGATGGCGGTGGGGAACTGCGTCTGTATAATCAGCCACGCTTCCTCCACCTTTTCGGGGGCAAATACATCCTCAAACACCGTCTGTCACCTCCTCCGCGATAATCCCTTGCGTCTGTGTCAGATACTCCTTCGCGGTGTTCACCGTATCGTCGTCATCCGGCAGTCCCAGCAGCATCAAACCGTAGGCCTTGTCGCCAATGCTCTTGGTGGAGGCGTACAGAATGCTCGCTTCTATCCCTTTTTGTGCTGCCATGCGGGTGATGAGGGGCGTATGGGCGGCCTGCGCGCCGTTGAAAAGCACGCGCAGCAGCCGTCCGTCAAAGGTCTGCACGGCGGGGAGATCGCTTTCGGGGTAAACCAATCGCTTGGCCGCCGCCGACCGCGGACGGGAAAAGACTTCGCTCACCTCGCCCTGCTCCGCCACCTCGCCGCCGTCGAGAATCGCCACATGGCGGCAAATCTTCTCCACGACGCTCATCTGATGGGTGATGACAATGACGGTAATGCCGGTTGTTTCGTTGATGTGCTGTATTAATTCGAGAATGGAGTTGGTGGTGTTGGGGTCCAGCGCACTGGTCGCCTCGTCGCACAGCAGCACCTTCGGATGGGTGGCGAGTGCGCGGGCAATGGCAACGCGCTGCTGCTGTCCGCCCGAAAGCTGCGCGGGGTATGCCTTGGCTTTGTCTTTGAGTCCCACGGTTTCCAGCAGCTCCAGCGCCTTTTTACGCGCTTCGCCGCGACTCATGCCCGCCAGCTCCAGCGGAAAACAGACATTGCGCAGACAGCTGCGCTGCATCAGCAGGTTGAAGCCCTGAAAGATCATGGCAATCTCGCGGCGGCGCTCACGGAGCTGTTTTTCCGTCAGGCTGCCGAGATCCACGCCGTCAATGACGACGCTGCCTTCGCTGGGGCGTTCCAGCAGATTGATACACCGCACGAGGGTGCTTTTGCCCGCGCCGCTCATGCCGATGATGCCGAAGATATCGCCGTCGGGGATGCTGAGCGACACATTTTTGAGCGCTTCCACGCTGCCGTCGGCGGTGGTGAAGGTTTTGGATAACTTCTGAATTTCAATCATACAATCGCTCCTTTGCGGCCGATATCTTCCGGCAAACGTTTTTAATTATTGCAGCGCGTCGAGTGTGGACTGCTTACCGCCGTACAGACCGATCGGCTCCACATGAATGCCCGAAACGACAACCAGATGGGTTTTGTTTTCCTCATTGAAATTGTTCAGATAGGGGGTGTGCTGGAAGTAGTTCGCGTCCACTTCGCCGCTTTCCACGACGTTGTTGGGCTGCACATAATCGGTGAATTCAATGATATCGAGGGTGATGTCCTTCTCCGCGAGGATGTCCTTGACGATGGCGAGGATTTCCGCGTGAGGCACGGGAGTGGCGGCAACGGAAATCTTGGTTCCCTTGAGCGAATCGTAGTCTACCGAATCATCAAATCCGTTGGTCGGATTCTCCACCACCGGAACCACTTCGTTGTTGTACTTGGTGTTGATGAAGTCAACCACCTTCTGGCTTTCAAGAGCCGCCGCAAGCGCCTTGATCTTGTCGGAATTCTCGTTGCCTTCCTTGACGACCAGCACATTCACATAGGGCGACTGTGCGCCTTCCAGCGCGAGCGCGTCCTTGGCGGGGCTGAGTTTGGCTTCCAGCGCGTAGTTGGTGTTGATGACCGCATAGTCCACATCCGGCAGGACGTTGGGAACCTGCGCCGCTTCGACTTCCTTAAACTCGATGTTCTTGGGATTCTCGGCAATATCCAGCACCGTGGCGGTAATATTGGCGTTGTCCTTGAGCTTGATGTAGCCCAGATCGTCGAGCAGGAGCAGCGCTCTGCCGCCGTTGGTCGCGTCGTTGGGGATCGCGATGGTGATGGAAGTGTTGGTTTCCGCCGCGTCGGAGCTGTCCGATTTCTTGTCACCACAGGCGGTGAGGGATAATGCCGCGCTGAGAGAAAGGGCGGCGGTCAATGCGAGAGCGATTAATTTTCTTTTCATAATGATGCAATCTCCTTTAATTTGTATGTTGTGTCAGTTTTTTTGTTTTTTTGAACGTCAGTAAAATAACGGAAATCAAAGATTCAGCGACAACAACACATTCGACCAAATCGGAAATTGGCTCGCAACAATTGCTCGAAAGAATGCTTCATAAGCATCATCACCTTTCGTGATTCGTTAAATATACAAAACTTATTTGTTTTGTAGGCATATGATACCACATAATTCCTACAATGTCAATAGGAATTTAGGATTTTTATTTTTTTCGGATTTTTTAACCAATAATGTCGTATTTGTGAATGAAAAACAGGTAAAATGATACCATTGTCCGACAAACAAGCTAAACAGACCCATCCCCGCCCCGATCATGGAGCAGAAGGATGGGTCTTTAAGAGAGGGATTGGCGGTTTATGAATGGCAAGCAATTGACTTACACCAGCGGTGTGGTGGAAACATAAGCCACATATGGCACGTCAGAGAGCCTGACCAGATCGGATTTCCGTCCCGTCACGGTGCAGCCGTAGAAATGCAGTCCCTGTGTCTCCACTTCCTGTGCCAATTCCGCATAATGGCTGTCGGTTCCGTCCAGCTCCATCATTTTGCGCAAATCGCGGTGATCCGCCATATAACGAAGCATACTCGCCATGTGCTGCGTCATATAGGATCCTTCCACAAGCCACTGACGGTCCTCGTCTGTGGTTTCCGAGAGAGAGAAGCTGGTGAGATAGGGGTATTTCTTCCCGTCAAACGCCAGTTCGCTGGCGGAGGTACCGTAAAGCAAGCCGATATGCCCCATATCAAGTATTTCCCACTGACCGTCACGCTGCACACAGACCGCGCACCAGTTGGTATTCAGCCCGTTTTGGCTGCTCCACTCGCTCAGTTGAGAGTAATCCATCACCCGGTCAAAGGTGACATACGCCGTGTACCAATCCTCCGCGCCGAGTTCCCGCAATGCGGCGAACGCGTCGCTCCGGCTGCCCGCTGCCCCCGTGCCGATAAAGTCCGAATGAAAATCCGACATACTGACGACAAAATGATTGACCGACGGACGCTTGAGCAGATTGGGATTGTAAAGCGTCAGCTTGCCGCGCGTAATCTTGCCGACCGTATCGGTAAACCGCCCGTTGCAGCTGAAAGTCTGCGGCACGTAGACACTGTATTCTCCGTAGCCGTCACTCTCGGCGAGCATCTTGTCGCGGTAGCCGTCGGGAATGAACAGTTCGGTATATACCGCCATGTCAAGGCTGCCGCGGTTGGTCTCCGTGCCGTATTGGCCAGTTCCCACGACAGCGGCGGGATTGTAATAAAAGCGGTTGACCCATTGGGGCAGCACAAACAATACAAACAGCATAATGACGATCACGCAGCCGCCTACCGCAAGCCCCGACCGGATAAAGGTTTTTCTGATCTGCGCGTTGATCCGCGCGGCAAAGGCCGCTTCGGACGATGTGTCGGGATTGTCCCCGCTGCCGGAAGCCGTCCTGTCCTCCATCGCAAACGCCTGCGCCAGCGCCGCGTCGTCCTGCTCCTCCCGGTCCAGCAGATATTCGCTGATCGCCTCGTGGCGCTCGATGTCGCTTTGCACCTCGCGGAGCGCATCGCCCTCGAGCTGACCGTCGCGATATTGTCGGATTAATTCATTGTACGTCATAACCGCATTCCTCCATGTACTGTTTCAATTCTTTTTTCGCCCGATAGGACAAAACCCTCACATTCTCGCCGCTGCGTCCCAGCAGCGCCGCGATGTCGCGGTACGCCATGCCGGAGAAGTAGTGCAGCAGAAGAATCTCCCGCTTTACGCCGTCGATTTGCAGCAGCGCCCGGTACAGCGCCCGGTTGCGCATGCCGTGAAGCACCGTTTCTTCGAGGTCGCTGCGTTCGTCGGGCATATCCTCCGTCAGCTCGCCGTCTTCCCGTTTTTCCTTCTGCAAAGCATTCAGGCAGCAGTTGCGCGCCACCCGATACAGCCACGCGCGCACATTGGCGTGATCGTTGGGCAGGGACAGGATCGCTTTCAGAAATGTTTCCTGACAAAGATCCTCCGCCATGTCGTGCCGTCGGCAGAGCGTGTAAAGATAAATATAAATTTCTCTGCCATACTGTCGATAGACCTGCTGCAACAGGCTGCTGTCCACTGTGCATCACCGTCCTTTGTTGGCCTTCTGTCTGTATAACAATCCAGCCCCTCATATGTTACACTTTTTTTGAAAAAAAAATTAGCCGTTAGCCAACAGCTAACAGCTAACGGCTATCACTCCTCCGCCGATCACGCGGTCGGCTTCGTCGTAAAACACCGCCGACTGTCCGGGCGCGGGCGCACGCACGGGGGTTTCAAATACAACGTGCGCGGTATCGTCCCCCGTACGCTCCACTGTGCCGACGGTGCCGCCGTCGTGGTAGCGGATTTTGATCTTGGCGCGCACCCGTTCTCCGGGCGCCGGATCGGGTATGCTCAGGAAACGGAGGTCACGGCAGTCCAGCTCCGTGCGGTAAAGGGCTTCCTCAGAGGAAAGAACCACTTCATTGGCTGCGGCGTTGATTTCCTTGACATAGGCGGGAACGCCCAGCGCAATGCCCAGTCCCTTGCGCTGCCCTACGGTGTAATGAATGATTCCCTTGTGCGTGCCGAGAATATGCCCCTCTTCATCCACAAAATACCCCGGCTGCGGCACATATTCTTCGGCGCTTGCCTCTATAAAATCGACGTAACTGCCGTCGGTAACAAAGCAGATTTCCTGTGAATCCGGTTTTTGCGCCACCGCCAGCCCCACCCGTTCCGCGATGGAACGCACCTCGTCCTTGGTGAGCTGACCCAGCGGCATAAGCGTGCGGGAGAGCTGCTCCTGCGTGAGCTGCCAGAGCATATAGGTCTGGTCTTTCTGCGCAGAGCGAGCCTTTTGCACCGTATATCTGCCGTTGGGCAGGCGCACGACCGAGGCATAATGCCCCGTGGCCACATAATCCGCCCCCATCACCTGCGCCGCGTGCAGCAGACCTTCCCATTTGATGCGGCGGTTACAGATGACACAGGGGTTAGGCGTCACCCCCTGCAAATATCCCTCCACAAACGGCATGACAATCTCGCGGCGGAAATCGGACAGGCAGTTGACGGCGTAATAGGGCATTTCGAGCTGCCGCGCCACCTCCTGCGCGTCGTCGATCTCACAGCAACGGCTTTCCCGTCCGTCGGCGGTCAACCATGTGCGCAGCGTCACGCCGATGACCTCATAGCCCATCGCTTTGAGCAAATATGCCGTCACGGCGCTGTCCACACCGCCCGACATCCCCACAATGACCTTTTTCATATCGCCTGCGTCATCACCTTTTCCGCGTATTGTTTGGCCAGCGCCAGTCCTTTTTCGGTGAAATTGTCCCCATAGATTTCCTGAATTTTTACGGCATAGCGGTTTTGCTCGTCGAGCAGCTTGTTTTCCTGATAGGCCAGCACGTCAAACACCTCTTCGGACGCGGACAGCGACACGAAAAACACGCGCATATCGCTCAGAATTTCAGCCGCCGCCTCTTTGATTCCCTTGGCGGAACCGGGTACGTCGGGATTCAGAACGGTCACGGCTCCGTCATCGTAACGCGCGGCTTGCTGAAAATTGCGGACAGCGATCTTCTGGGCGTTTTCGTCGGGCGCGCCGTCCTCTGATGACATCAGATATAAAATCAAGAGCTGAATAAACGCGATATCCTTCTCAAAAATACCTTCGGGGGTCAGCGGATTGACATCCAGCATGCGAAGCTCTATATGGTTCACCCCGTTGTCCCGCAGATGATCGAGGCGGTTTTCCCCTTTGGGTTTCAGACGGATGGGATAGTACAGTTCCGAGGGGGACACGATAGCGCCCTCCTTGATGTAACGCCAGATGCTTTCGGTGTAAGCCTCTATGTCGGTATAATCGAACACCGGCACAAACGGATTCCAGTAGCCGCGGTCGCCGCAGCGCGCCGAGGCATACTGTCCGCCCGCCGAAGCGTCGTCAAAGAGCGAGGGGTCGCTGACGGAACTGGCGGCGGTAAGATACACGATCAGCCAGCCGTATTCCGCCAGCCGCCCCGCAAGCGAGAGATACACGGCGTTCTTGTAACGGGTGAAGTCCTCTTCCCCGCTTTCTTCAAAGCCTGCTTTCAGCAGTTCGTCGTCAAAGGAAAAATTACAGTGAATGCCGCAGAAAAGCATTTTCCTCTTGCCGTATTTCTGCGCCAGATATTGCCGGTAGGTCATTTTAGGCGTGAGGTTTCCCTCAAACCGCGCGATGGGGATTTCGTCCTCACCGCTGATGCGGGGCGGATTGGAAAAGGGCCACAGATATTCCGCTCCTTCGTTTTGGGGCAGCAATTGTCTCACCGCACGGGCGTGAAGCGCGCCCAGTGACCGGACAACGGCGGCGGGGCTTTCCTCCGGGGGTGTGATGATCTCCACCTGATTTTCACAGAAATCGCGGGTGATGCTTTCGTCCTCACCGAACGGGTGCGCCGTCTGCGCCAGCGCGCCGCTGGCATCCACGCGAAGGGTTTCCCTTTCCAGACCAAACTGACCGCTGTAGGCGCGCTCCCTGATCAGGGGATTGTCAAAATTGAATGTCATAGCCGATCTTCCTTTCCTAATACAGATACCGATCCTATACAGACAATCGCCGCCATCGGCGGCAGCCGTCAAAGCGCCGCGTATTCCCGGATAAAGCGGTCAAGCGGAACGCCGTTTTCCAGTCCCTCCGCCAGGCGGCGCGCCGGAGAGGTCAGCGTTTTCGCGCGCTCGTACAGCGGCGCGAGGTAGCCCTCTTCGTTGAGTCCGCGCTCCCGCAGTCCGTCGGCGGCAATGTCCAGCACGTCCGTGATGAGAGAGGACACCGCTCCACGGTCGAGAAAGGTCGGAAACGGGCGGCGGTTAAGCAGTTCCCGCAGTTCGGCGGCATTGTAACCCTTGTGATAGAGGCGCCTGTCCTCGTCGAGCCGCCTGGTCAGGTCGGGCAGCCGCTCCATCAGTCCCGTGTGAAACGCCGAAACCGACATGATGTCCCGCACCGGCTGGGTGCAGACACTGCGGAACTCCACCGTCCCGCGGTAGGTAAGGTCTTCAAATTTGAACGACCGCAGATAATCGAGGTCTTCGATGCGGGGCGCAAAACGGATGGCATGATATCCGCCGTCGCTGAAATATTCGCCCTCCACGCTGTCGGAGGAAAAGTAATCTTCAAGACGGGTGGGAGCGAAATTGATATACTTCCCGTCGCGCTCCACACAGTAGAGGCTCATGGACTTGATGTAGGAGGAAATCTCCTCCGACGAGGTAAACGCCACGCGGTACATATCAACATTGTGGCGGTTCAGCCCGTGCAGGCTGTTTTTCCAGAAGCCGTCCCGCCCGCACAGGATCTCATGATGACGACCCCACAGGGAATTGGCGAAAATCACCGATTTGAGCGGCTCCAGCTTGGTGAAGGTATTGAACACCTCCGGCAGCGTCTGTTCCTCCGCGTCGAGCTGCACCTGCGCCGCGCAGGAGAACAGCCCGAAATTGGGATTGCTGTGAAAGGGAATGGCGTTGCCGTATTTGGGATAGGATTGCAGATGATGAAACAGCATCCGGTAGCGTCCGTTGGCAATCGGCACATTGCGGTTGACCGCGTAATGGGGATTCACGCCCATGCCGGTGAGGGTGTGCCCGTATTCCGACAGGAAATCCTGAATAAAAGTGTAGTACGTCCTGAAGCGCGCGTCAATCACCTTGATGTCGCATTCCGTGCCGAAGGACAGCTCCAGCGTGTTGTAGCTGCAATCGTAGGAAAGCGTATCGTCGTTTTGCGGGCAATGCGCCGCGTAGATATACCCCTCGTCGTCGCGATGGATGTCGTCAAATCCAAAACGGGCGATGAACGCGTCGGTGAGCGCATGCACCACGTCAAAATCCACCGGCGCGTCCTTCAGATTGACGACGGGCAGTTCAAATTCCACGCCGACACACGGCTTGCGTGCGCGCTGGGTGGGCTTGATATATTTATTGTAAATCGCCGTATCAAGGCTTTCATCGAGAAACCGTGCCATGCCGTTTTCCCCCTTCTCACAGGTTATAGTCCAGTGTAATGCGTCCCATCACATCGAGGTATTCGTTGTGATGATCTCTTCCTCTGTATTGCAGCGTTCCCTCGTCATACACCAGCAGCGAATTGAGCGGCAGCGGTTCCCAGCCCTGCGGCTCGAGCGGCGTGGTGGAGAACATTGCGCCGCCGTCACCGTTTCTGACAAAGAGGGTATCGCGCATATTGACGTGAACGTACATTTTATTGCCGTCATAAATCAGCAGATTGAGCTTGTTGCGGTAGGACAGCTCATCCACCGCCTGCTCCACCACCTTGAAGCGTTCAAAGGAATTGAGCGGGTCGGCGCGTCCCGCCGACTTCTTGTTCAGCAGGTCGATGAGGTACAGCAGAATCCGCTCGCTGTCGGTGTCCCCCACCTGCTGCTTGCGATAGGGCAGCAGTTCGTTGCCGCTGAAAATCGTCCCGTTATGCATAAGCGTCCAGGTGCGTCCGTCGCTGTCGGTGCGCACAAAGGGGTGGCAGTTTTCCGGCTTGACCCCGCCGATGGTCGCGCGCCGGATATGCGCCAGCAGCACCTTGCTGTCGGGCAGCGCGTCGATCAGCCCCGGCAGGCGCTCGCTTTTTTCGGCGGAAATCATTTCGGTCTGCACTTTCACCGTTTTCATCCGGCTGCTGTCGCCGTCATCGCCGCCGTCAAAGGTCGCCAGCCCCCAGCCGTTGGGGTGATGCACGCTGTGGCGGAAAAATTCTCTCAGATAGGGTTTCAGGTTTTTCTCCCGTCGGGAAGAAAAACCGAACAATTCGCACATGTCAATCCGTCTCCCTTCCATATATCCTACTAAATAGATGTATATTATGGGGTATATTGTATCACAACCCCTTTCTCTTGTCAAGCAGCAGCGAAAAAATCATCTGTTTTTCACTTTTTCAACGAAAAAATCCGAAAAAAGGCTTGAAAACATACAAAACCTATGTTATTATTAGGTTATAGCATCAAAAAATGAGGTGACGTCAAATGAAAATATCAACAAAGGGACGGTATGCGCTGCGCATGCTGATTGATCTGGCGGAGCATCAGAACTGCGGATACATCCCGCTGGGAGATATCGCCAAGCGGCAGAATATCTCCAAAAAATATCTTGAACAGATCATCCCCATTCTCGGCGGGGCCAATATTCTGCGCACCACGCGCGGCGCACAGGGCGGCTATATGCTGTCGAGAACCCCCGAAAGCTACACGGTAGGCGAAATTCTGCGGCTGACCGAGGGAAGCCTCTCCCCCCTTGACGACATTCGCCTGACGCAGGGAGAATATGAGGAAACCGCCGAAGTGGTACTCCTGACTGTATGGCAGGGACTCAGCCGGGTGGTGAGCCAATACCTCGATTCCATCTCCTTGCAGGATATGGTGGAAATGCGGCAGGAGCAGTATATGAATAATTATATGATTTGATGACCGTTAAAAAAACAACCGCCTCCGGATGACTTTTCCGAATGCGGTTGTTTTTTATATAAATGTATATTATTCCAGCCCTTTTTTCCGGAACAATATGGCAAGCAGCGCCGCCAGCAGCACGGTATAGACCGCCATGACCGCCGCGAATTCACCCGAAAGTTTCCCGCTGTCCAGCACGCGGCTGATCTGCCCGCTGTAGAGATATCGCGCCGCGCGGTCAAGGCTTTCATTAAACCGAGCCAGCATGGGCAGCAGCGCCGTGACGAGTCCGATGGGTACCGCCATGCCGTTGGCGGCGGAGACATTGCGGGAGAGGATGCCGACGCACAGCCCCGCCAGCGTGGAGAGTACCGCGCCGCACAGCATGGCCGCCGCAACCGCGGCCGCACGGTCACGGGTAAACACGTCCATAGCAAGAAATGCGCTTCCCGTCAGCAGCGTGACCGAAACCACAAACAGCGACTCGCTTATAAGATATTGCTGCCGGCTCACGCCTGTCATAATGAGCGCGCGCAGGGTGCCTTTTTCCTTTTCCTCCGAGAGGATATTGGAGGCCGTGACCAGCGGGGCAAACGAAGCGTGCATGGTGGCGAACATCGTGACAAACATCCCGCTCATGCCGTCCTCACTGCCCAGTGCTGTGATCATGACAAAGGCCACCAGAGGATAAATCAGCATCACCATGAGCGCCTGAAAATTGCAAAGGGAATCCTTGATCTGCTTGCGCAGCAATGCAAAAGCAGTGGTCATTGTGTCAGCTCCTTTCCGGTGAGTCTGAGAAATACCGTTCCCAAATCAGGTTCGGCGGAATGAATGGCGCGGAGTTTTCCCTCGCGCATCAGTGCCGCCACGACTTCAGCGTTTTGGGGAAGACTGGGCAGCGACAGATCTTCCCCGTCAGAGGTGACAATGTGCAGTTCCGAATCGCTGCAATGCCGGCGGCAGATGGCGGCGGGCTGTCCTTCCTCCACGATCTGCCCCTCATGCAGCAGCGCGATTCTGTCGCACAGGCGGTAGGCTTCATCCATATTGTGTGTGGTGAGAAACAGGGTGGTGCCGTTCTCACGAAGCCGACGCATGAGGGCGTGGATTTCCTCCGCCGTCGCGGGGTCAAGTCCGCTGGTCGGCTCGTCGAGAAAGAGCAGCTCCGGCGCGTGCAGAATCGCCCGCGCGAGCTGCAGCCGCTGTCGCATGCCCTTGGACAGCGACCTGACCCGGAGCCTTTCGCTGCCGTTCAATCCCACTTCCCGCAGGACTTCGGCAATTCTCGCCGCGGAGATATGATGAATACAGGCAAACAGCTTCATGTTGTCCATGCAGGTCAGCCGCTCGTACAAACCGCAGTTGTCCAGCACAGCGCCGGTGCGGCGGTAGACCTCCCGACCGATGCGGCCGCAGTTCATCCCGAAAATTTCCGCCGTGCCGCCGCAGGAAAGCTGCCCCGTGAGAATGTTGACAAGCGTGGTCTTGCCCGCGCCCGACGGCCCTAGCAGACCGAAGATCTCCCCCTTTTCGATTTGCAGCGACACGCCGCCTAGTACCTGCTTTGCACCAAACGAACGCGTCACCTTATCGAGTTTCACAATGGCCATTTTGTTTTTCCTCCTCATTTTCCGATGCACGGTATTGATTGAGAATATTCTGATATTTTTGGCTTTCAAGACGGCTTCTCAGCAGCATGATGCCGAAGCTGACCGCTGTCCCCAGCAGGAAGCTCACGGCAAATCCCACCCATGCCTGCCACATATGCGCGGGGAACCAATGAAAGACGACCGAACAAACGCCCGCCATCACAAAGACGCTCACCAGCATAAGGGGAATGCGCACATACAGAAGCATATTCCGAAAGAACCGGTCGGAAAACCACACCACTCTCGCGGCAGAAATCAGCGCCGCCAGCAGCAGCAGTTCCCCCAGCGCGTTGAAGGATATGCCTTTGCCGCACAGCGCGAACAATTCCGATACCTGCGAGAGCTGCTCCGACTCTCCCCGCAGGGCGAAATGAAAGACGGCGATAAATGCCAGCGACAGGGTAAATATTTCGGCGGTCGATGCAATGAATTTTTTATTGTCCATTTTCAAATCCTCCTTTTCGGTCACATCTTTACATGCCGATCTTTTTTCTGAATTCGGCCGCGTACTGGCGGGACACCCACAGCTTGTCGCAGCTGTCCATCGTGAGCAGCAGCCGCCCGTCAATGTCCGCTTTGAGGGAACGGATGTGCCGTATGCCCACAATGCAGGATTTGTTGGCGCGGAAGAAATCCGACGGCGGCAGCTGCTTTTCCAGTTCGTACAGCCGAAGCTGTGTTTCATAGACCTCGCCTGCCGTGTAGATGAAAATATGTTTGTCGGCGGTGTCGATGTAGACGATCTCTTCGGGCAGCAAAAGAAAGATTTGTCCATCCTTCACGCCCGTCAGCCTGCGGTCGGCGGCTTGCAGCGAGGCAATGGCCCTTTGCTGTTCCGCGCTCAGTTCGCGGCAGACTATGGTGATCTCCGGCTCCTGCACACTGTCGTCATAAATGATTTGCAGTTTCATTCTCTCGCGTCTCCTTTCGCTGTTACTATATCATATCTTTGGGGCACAATGCAAGCGAATTGGCGCCACCTGCGGATAACGGCTGCCGAATTGCGGGATACACAGGATATGCCGCCATTCGGCAGTACACGGTCCGAGAAGGGGTTTTCACGTCAGCAAAACTCATTGACAACCGATATATTTTAGGCTATAATAAGCAATATGCAAAAGCATTTTTTATTTGCTGTATTATCAAAAACCATTTTATCCGATCAATAACAAAAAACATGGGAAACGTATTACCAAACGATCCCTTATCACAACAAAAGCATTGGGTATTGAGCGTTATACCGTACCATTTGGAACGGTAGCGGGTTCTGTTCTTGCGAGCTTGTTCGTTTCACCGAAGGTCACAGCATTTCTGGAATTCTTATCACCAATTCCAGCAAAACAGAAAATGGCATCGTGAATATCAGCGATCTTACCGTTTCACCAAAGCTTGTCAATACTTACAAATGTGTCCTGCAAACCCGCTGCCCTGTCAAAAATCTATTTTTTCTGCGTTTGCACCAGATATATATGAGGAGGACTTTTTAATGAGTAAATCAGACAAAAATGAATTCGACTTTGAGACGGTATCCATTCACTCGGTTTATTTGGATAATTTTCGAAAAAGAAAAAAACAGCAGCTATTGAAAAAAGGAAATGAGGATGAAAGCAGCTCCGCTCACGCCGACGCTGAAAAAGCTCACAACAAGTTCAGCATGAAAGATCACAACGACAGCAGCAATGCCAAGCAAAAAGCAGCAGAGCCAACCGAGAAATCCATAAACAAAATGGAGAATTCAAACGAGAAAAAGACTTCTGAGAAAGCAAAAGCCATACAAAAAACTGTCCCTACACAGCCGATCCCGACAGCCGCTGCTGTCAGATCCGAAGATAAAACCCAAAATCAGGGACAAAGCAACGTTTCTTCTCCCGCTCCGACTCCCGTGACAGCTGTCGCTGCCAAATCTGAGAAACAAGCCAAAAAGCAAGATGAAAGCACTGCTTCTTCTCCCGCCCCGACTCCCGTGACAGCTGTCGCCGTCAAATCCGAGGAACAAGCCAAAAAGCAGGATGAAAGCACTGCTTCTTCTCCCGCCCCGACTCCCGTGACAGCTGTCGCTGCCAAATCTGAAAAACAAGCCAAAAAGCGGGATGAAAGCACTGCTTCTTCTCCCGCCCCGACTCCCGTGACAGCTGTCGCTGCCAAATCTGAGGAACAAGCCAAAAAGC
>CAMHAV010000076.1 GCA_946182865.1 uncultured Clostridia bacterium | reverse complement strand
TATAGGTCTGGCTGATCTTTTCGATATCCTCAACTGTCGCGCCGAAGATATAGTTGTTCTCTTCGCCTGCCTGCTCGACGATTTCGACATTGGCGCCGTCAAATGTCCCCAGCGTCACCGCACCGTTGAGCATAAACTTCATATTTCCCGTACCGGAAGCCTCGGTGCCAGCGGTGGAAATCTGCTCGGAAACGTCGGCAGCGGGAGTGAGTTTTTCAGCATAAGAAACATTATAATTGGAAACAAAGGAGACGGAGAGATACTGACTGACCTCAGGGTCGGCAGCGATCATTTTGCCGATCTCGTTAATGAACTTGATGATACCCTTGGCTCTGTAATAACCGGGAGCAGCCTTTGCGCCGAAGATAAAGGCAGTCGGGTTGAAATTCTTGATGCGGCCTTCCTTAATGCCAAAGTAGATGTCCAGAATGGAGAAAGCATTGAGAAGCTGACGCTTGTACTCATGCAGTCTCTTGACCTGAATGTCGAAAATGAAGTCGGGATTGACGGTAAAGCCATCCATCTTCTTCATATACTCCGCCAGTTCGACCTTCTTCTGGTGCTTGATGTCGGCAAATCTTCTCAAAGTCTCGTCGTCATCGGCAAACTGCTCCATCTTCTTGAGTTCAAAGAGGTCAGTGATCCAGCCGCTGCCGATTTTTTCGGTGATAAAGTCCGCCAGTTCCCGGTTGGCGAGCGCCAGCCAGCGGCGCTGGGTGATGCCGTTGGTCTTGTTGTTGAAACGCTCGGGATAGAGCTTATACCACTCGTTGAGCGCGGTATTTTTGAGAATATCGGAGTGAATCTGCGCCACACCGTTGATGGAATGGGTGGCGTAAATGGCAATGCGCGCCATGTGAACCTGATCGTTGTCGATGATGCGGTAGATCTTGGCGGCGTCGCCGATAATGCCCTTGGATTCGAGATCTTCCTGGAGAATCTTGTCAAGGATAATGACATAATTGTAGACTTCCGGAATCACGTCGATAAAGAGGTTGGTGTTCCACTTTTCAAGCGCTTCAGGCATGATGGTGTGGTTGGTATAGGCAAAGGTCTCCTTTGCGTAAGCCACAGCATCCTTGACGTCAATCTTCTCTTCTTCCACGAGAATTCTCATGAATTCAGGGATGGAAACAACCGGATGGGTGTCGTTGAGCTGAATGGCGTATTCCTTGGAAAACTGCGAAAAATCAGAGCCGTGCTTTGCCTTGTACTTGCGGATCATATCCTGCAAAGAAGCGCTGGAGAAGAAATACTGCTGCTTAAGACGGAGCATTTTGCCTTCGTAGGTTTCATCGTTGGGATAGAGGACGGAGGAAATGACTTCTGCGTCGTTCTTTTCCGCAATGGAAGCGGCTCTGTTGTTGCGGTTAAACTGGTCGAAATCGAACTCATTGACCGCCTCCGCCTGCCACAGACGGAGGTTGTTGACGGTCTTGCCGCCAAAACCGATCACCGGCATGTCATAGGGAACTGCCTTCACAGTCTGACCGGAGAACTTGATAAGAACGGTTTCGTCATCGCGGCGAATGGACCACGGATCGCCGTAGCTCTGCCAGTCGTCCGCCTTTTCTTTCTGGAAGCCGTTTTCAAAATACTGCTTGAAAAGACCGTATTTGTAACGGATGCCATAGCCGTCCAGCGGAATATTCTGGGTGGCGGCGGAGTCGATGAAACAGGCAGCGAGACGGCCGAGACCGCCGTTGCCGAGAGCGTCGTCTTCAATATCTTCAAATACGTTGATGTCAATGCCCTCTTCCGCAAGAATCTCCTTGGTATCCTCGAGGAGACCGAGATTGAGAAGATTGCTGTAGATCATGCGGCCGATGAGGAATTCAGCGGACAGATACGCGGCTCTCTTGGCGCCGGTGAATTTGTCCGCGCCGCGGTAAGCCTGGGCAACAGCCGCCTTGGAAACGGCGTTGTACAGTTCCTTGGTTGTAGCGGTAGCAAGGGTCTTACCCGCGTCAAGCTCCAGGCATTTGATAACATCATTCTTAAAAGTGGTATTCAAGTTTTTTTACCTCCCGTAAATTTCGACAAGCTTTGCAATTCTTGCGGCGAGCTTGTCAGACATCTGCGACTTAACAGCTCTCCATTCCCAGTTACCGCCGAGTTTAGACGGAAAATTCATTCTGGCGGAATTGTCAAGACCGAGATAATCCTGCAACTGATAGATGACCGTGTGCGCGCAGGACATAAAGCCGACACGGATAATGGCGTCAGGGATATCTCCTATTGTCTCGCAGCCAAGATATTCCACAGCGTATCTCAGTTCTTCAATATCCTTATTGTCATCGCAGAAATAGCCCACCAGCGTTTCGTTGTCGTGGGTACCGCCATATACAACATAATTCGGGGTAATGTTATGAGGCAGGAAAACATTGTCGTTGCCGCCGTCGAAGCCGAACTGGAGTACTTTCATGCCCGGATAGCCCGATTTCTTCAGCAGTGCCTCCACTTTCTCGTCAGAAACGCCGAGGTCTTCGGCAATGACGAGAGAATCGCCCAGCACGGTGTTGATGGCGTTGATGAGCTTCGCGCCCGGACCCGGCATCCACTTGCCCTCAATGGCGGTGGTGGCTCCGGCGGGAATCGAATAATACTTCACCACACCGATAAAATGGTCGATGCGGATAACGTCGTAGATTTTGGCGGATGCGCCCATGCGCTGCTTCCACCACGAGAAGTGATCTTTCTCCATCGCATCCCAGTCATAGAGGGGATTGCCCCAGAGCTGACCTTCCGCGGAGAAATTATCCGGCGGCACGCCCGCGACCTTGATGGGCTTCATCTGATCGTCGAGCTGGAACATGTCGCCGTGCACCCATGTGTCGGCACTGTCCATGGAGACATAGATCGGAATATCGCCGATGATCTTGATACCGTTGGCGTTAGCGTATGCCTTGAGACGGTTCCACTGCTCAAAGAACTTGTACTGCACAAACTTCCAGAAATCAATATCATCCGCAAGCTTTTCAGTGTACGCCTTGACCGCCTGGGGCTTTCTCAGACGGATGTCATCGTCCCACAGCGACCACTCACGGTTGTCAAAATAAAATTCGAGCGCCATGTAAAGACTGTAATCGTCCAGCCAGAATACATTCTCCTCGCAAAACGCCGCGTATTCGGGCGTACTCTTGTGAGCACTGCGTTCGTAGGCCTTGCGAAGCACCGTAAATCTTGATTCAAAAATCTTGGCGTAATCCACCTTTGCGGCGTCCCAGCCCCAATCGTGGCAATTGATCTCGTCATACTGGAGAAGACCTTCCTCCGCCAGTGTGTCCAGATCAATAAAATAGGGGTTGCCCGCAAACGCGGAAAACGACTGATAAGGCGAATCACCGAAACTGGTCGGTCCGATAGGCAGAACCTGCCAGTAACGCTGCTGCGCCTTCTTGAGAAAATCGACAAATTCATAGGCCGCTTTGCCAAGTGTACCTATACCGTAAGGCGACGGCAGACTGGTAATGGGCAGCAATATACCCGATGCACGCGGAAATGAACATGCTTCCTTCTGAACCAACAAAATCACAACCTTCCCGGAAAGTTAAAAATTGCCATATGCATATTACCATAAATCTGTCCGACTGTCAATAGATTATCGGGCGATTCGTTCAATTTTTTTCCCTTTTCTCACTCAAAAAAGCCAAGGAGGTCAGGCAATTTGCGACTTTTAGCAGCTTTATGTGTTGATTCAGAAAATCATTCATCTTCCGTTTCCATTTTTCCGCCCTTTATTCTTGACAATTTTTTCAGTAAATAAACAAATTACAATTGACATTGCATGACGAATCTTTTATAATAGAATCAAATCAAACAAATTACAGCTTGTTTGTTGATGGATTTACAGACATATTCCCAAACGCACCCATCGGCAAACAAGGAAAGGGTGAAATGGTTTTGAAATTTACCAAAAAACTGCGCTCCGCATTGCTGATCGCCCTCGCCGCGCTCACTGTGCTGGGTTCCTGCGGCACCAAAGAAGCGGTCGAACCCGAAAAGAAGCCCTGTGTCCCCGACGAAACGATCGTGGAATACGATGACAAGTACAAAAATTACTATGAGATTTTTGTACGTTCGTTCTACGACTCTGACGGCGACGGTTATGGCGACTTCAACGGCATTGTCAAAAAGCTTGATTACCTCAAATCTTCGACAGGCGCGTATTCTTCCAGTTCACTGGGAGTCAACGGCATCTGGCTTATGCCCGTCTGCCCCTCGCCTTCCTATCACAAGTATGACATCAGCGACTACTGCGCCGTCGATCCCATGTACGGCAGCATGGAGGATTTTGACAACCTTGTGCAGAAGTGCCACGAGCGCGGTATCACCCTCATCATTGACATGGTGCTCAATCACACTTCTGTAGAACACGAGTGGTTCAAAGCGTTCTGTGATGTTCTGAGCGCCAAAGAACACGGCACGGAAAGTCAGTACGACGAAAAATATGCCGAGTATTATTCCTACATCACTGAGGAACAGGCGGCCGAGGGCATCCGCATGGATTTTGACGGCGGCTATTATCAAATCACCTACAACGGCGCGGTCTACCGTCCCATCCCCGGCACCACCTGCTTCTATGAATGCAATTTCAGCCCCGACATGCCGGAACTGAATTACGACAGCGAATATGTCTGGGAAGAAGTGGAAAAAATCTGCGATTTCTGGATTGACAAAGGCGTAGACGGTTTTCGCTTTGACGCGGTACTGTATTTCTATTTTAACCAGCATGACAAAAACGCCAAGGTGCTCCGCAGAATCACCGATTACTGCAAGTCGAAGAATCCCAGGTTCTACACAATCGGCGAAGCGTGGACCAGTTCGGTCAACATAAGAAAATACTACAAAGGCGGCCTGGACAGCCTTTTCAACTTCCCCTATGCCAATACCACAGGCTATATCGTCAATGCGGTGCAAAGCAACAAAGGCGCGACTTTTGCCAAGCGTCTCCAGAACTGGAACAATTCCCTTAAGCAGGTTTCCGCCTCCGACGCCATCGACGCTCCCTTTATTTCCAATCACGACATGAGCCGCAGTTCCTCCTACTTCCGCACGCTCAGTCAGCGCAAAATGGCAGCCAGCCTGTATCTGCTCATGCCTGGCAATCCCTACATCTACTACGGTGAAGAAATCGGCCTGAAGGGCAGCACCTCCGACAGTTCCAAGAAAGATCCCACCGCCCGTATGGCAATCAAGTGGTCCGCCACAGAGGACGGATCCAAAATGACAGCGCCGCCTGATGTGGACCTCTCGGTCAACCAGGATGACATCGACGGCGTTTATGACCAGCTCAAGGATGAAAATTCGCTTCTCAATCATTACCGCCTGCTTCTCAAACTGAAAAATCAGAATCCCCAGATTGCACGCGGCACCGTTACCGCCTGCGATTTCGGACAGGAATCTGTCTGCGCCTACACCTGCATCTACGACGGTACGGCCGTCATGATCATTCACAATCTCAGTCTGGATGAAAACGCATTTGATCTGAAATCTCTCGGTTATGAGGATTTCACCGAGCTGCGCGGCTATGTTGTAGCCAAAGCCGCAGAAGGTGAAACTGAAACGGATTCTGCGCCTGTCTTCGGCGCGTCCTCGGAGGAAGAAACCGAAGAGGAAGAAAAAGACGCTGTTGCCACCCTCGAAAACGGCAAGCTGCTTATCCCCGGCAGAACAACGGTTGTCCTTCGCTCTGCCAAGCACTACGACGACGTAGTTATTGATCCGAACTCTATCACCGTCTCCCCTGAAGACGAACAGGTACAGGCTATGGGTGAACAGTGAATAACGGTCAGTCCATTATTATGAAAAAGAACTGCACAGTGCATTTGGAACTTCCTGTTCCGCTGCACTGTGCAGTTCTTTTTTAACTAATCACTGACCATCTTATTTTACCACTTGGTTCATCAGATCTTCCCACTTCTGAGAAAGGAAGGTGTTGGTTTCGTTGGAAAGCTGATAGAATACTTCGCACTCTGCGAGCTTTTCCTCACTGGGATAGTAGAATTCGCCGGTGAGTTCCTCGTCAAGCTCTTCCACCACGCAGGACATGGGGGACGCATAGCCGATATATTCGATATTAGCTAACGCGATATCCTGCCGACACATGAAGTCGATGTACTTCTCGGCAGCCGACTTGTTCTGGCAGCAGGTGGGAATGCAAAACGCATCCACAAATTTGTTTGCGCGCTTTGGGATATAGCCCTTAACATATTCGTTACCTTCGAGCATCATGGGAAGGTCACCGTTGAAGTAGGGAGCAATGATCGCTTCGCCGCTCTCCATCTTGTCAAAGATCTGGTCGCCGTAGTAGCCCTGCACCAGCGGACTCTGCTTGACAAGCTCCTGATAGGCGGCTTCCAGTTCGTCAGGATTCTCGGTGTTGAGCGAATAACCCAGCTTGGCCTCCGCCACGGCAAAAGCGTCGCGCTGGTTGTTGAACATCAGAATCTTGCCTGCGTATTTTTCGTTCCAGAGCAGATCCCATGAAGTTTCGTCAATGTCCGCTTCATCCACATAGCGGGAATCATAGAAGATCGCCGTGCAGCCCCATGTATAGGGCACCGAATATTCGCCGGTGGGGTCATAGGCAGGCTTGAGGAATTCCTTGTCAATATTCTCAGCGTTGGGAATGTTGTCAAAATCCAGCTTTTCGAGCATACCTTCGGAAATCATCTGGGAAATCATATAGTCGGAGGGGACGATGACGTCCACCGTCATGCTGCCGCTCTTGATCTTGGTGTACATTTCCTCATTGCTCGAAAAGGTGAGGTACTTGACCTCGATGCCGGTCTCCTTTTCAAATTGGGCGTTGGTATCGAGTGTGCCGTCATCACCGTTGGAGATGTATTCACCCCAGTTGTAGACATACAGCACTTCGCCGGTCTTTTCCACGCCGCCGTCGTCTTTGGAACAGCCTGCAAGCGCGGACAGCGCAGCAACCAAAAGCGCTGCGGAGAGTACAAGAGATACGATTTTTTTCATTTTCATCATTTTTTATTTCCTTTCTACAATATCAAAATGAGCAAGATGGTACAAATTTGTCTTCTTCTCACTTTCTGACCACTGCCCACTATCCACTGACCACTAATTTCACACTTCACTTTTCGCTCTTTTTCTCGCCGCCTCTCGCAGTTGGCGGAAATTGATGATAAGGAGCATCACCATGACGATGACAAACATAATCGCGGAAAGTGCGTTGACCTTCGGACTGAGACGGCGCTTGGTCATGGAATAAATGACCATAGGCAGGGTTTGCGCCGTGGAACCGCTGGTGAAATAACTGATGACAAAATCATCGAGTGACAGCGTGAACGCCATCATCAAGCCTGTGATAATGCCCGGCATGATCTCCGGCATCACGACCTTCATAAAAGCCTTCATCGGCGGGCATCCTAAATCCTGCGCCGCTTCATAGATACTGGGATTCATCTGGTTGAGCTTGGGCAGCACCGACAGTATCACATAGGGAATACAAAACGTCACATGCGCGATGACCAGCGTGACAAATCCGGGACGCAGCAGGCCGGTCGCCGTAAAGATCGCCACAAACAGCAGCATCATGGAAATACCGGTCACAATGTCAGGGTTGACCATGGGAATATTATTGAGCGTGAGCATGACGGAACGCAGACCCTTGTTCATGCGTTTCAGACCCACCGCTGCGGCCGTTCCGATAATCGTCGCGATAATCGCGGCGAGCACCGCCACCTCAATGGACGTCCAGAGCGCTTCCAATATAATGTGGTCATTAAAGAGGTTTTCATACCACCGCAGCGAGAAGCCTTTCCAAACCGAACGGCTCTTGCTCTGGTTGAAAGAAAACACGATCAGCACCACGATGGGCGCATAGAGGAATAAAAATACCAGTGTGGTATAAACTTTAGACAGAATCTTCATCACATCATCAACCCCCCTGTTTCTTCGCCATCGTCAAATTTTTTCATGATGGCCATGCTGATTAAGATCAACACCATCAGCACAAGGGAGAGAGCCGCACCCACATTATAATTGGGTGCAGCGCCGACAAAGAGGCGTTCGATGACGTCACCGATCAGCATATTGCGTCCGCCGCCCAGCATCTGGGAAATAACGAACGTGCTGACCGAGGGGACAAATACCATGGTAATGCCTGTAATCACACCCGGCAGGCTCAGGGGCATGACAACACGCAGCAGGGTATTGTAGCGGTTCGCGCCGAGATCGCGTGCCGCTTCAAACAGGCTTTCGTGAATCTTTTCCATCACGGAATAAATCGGCAGTATCATATAAGGCAGGAAATTGTAGACCATACCTAATATAATCGCACCCTTGGTGTTGATCATCTGGAACGGCCCGATACCGATTTTTCCGAGTAACGTATTGATGAGTCCGTTGTTTTCGAGGATCGTCATCCACGAATAGGTTCGCAGCAGGAAATTCATCCACTGGGGCAGCATGAGCAGCATCATCATGGTCTGCTGCGCGCCCCAGCTCGCGCGGGACATGATGTAGGCGACGGGATATCCCAGCACCAGACACAGCAGCGTTGCCACCGCGCCCATCACCAGCGAATCTTTGAGGTAAACCCAGTAGGTGCCGATTGTCTCGATATTGGCGAGCGTGAAGGCGCCCGACGCGTCGGTGAAGGCATACCAGCACACCATTCCCAGCGGAATGATGGTAAAGATCAGCACCCACAGCATAAACGGCGAGGCGATCAATGAATCTTTCTTCATGTGCAGCCCTCCGTTATGCAAACTCGATGTCGCTTGCGTAGTCGCCGGTGTACTTCTTCATGATGTGGATATTTTCGGGATCAACCGTCATGCCGATCTCCTTGCCTTCCTCCTGCGCGACGGTGGACTGGATGATCCATTCCTCCTCCTCGCCGGGAACATCCACATACATCTCGTAATGCACGCCCTTGAAAGTCACGGACGTAACCGTGCCGCGCAGACCGCTTTCTTCTTTCGGCACCACCACGATATCTTCCGGACGGATGACCACGTCCACTTCCTCGTCCTTGGCAAAGCCGGTGTCCACGCATTCAAACCTCGTATTACAAAATTCAACATCGCAGTCGGCATGCATAATGCCGTCTACGATGTTGCTTTCTCCGATGAAGTCAGCAACAAAACCGTTCTCCGGCTCATTGTAAATGTCGATGGGCGAGCCGATCTGCTGAATCACGCCGTGGTTCATGACCACGATGGTGTCAGACATCGACAGCGCTTCCTCCTGGTCGTGGGTCACGTAGACAAACGTGATACCCAGACGGCTCTGGATTCGCTTCAGCTCCACCTGCATCTCCTGGCGCAGCTTTAAGTCCAGCGCGCCGAGAGGCTCGTCCAGCAGCAGCACCCTCGGATCGTTGGCAAGCGCGCGCGCAATCGCCACACGCTGCTGCTGACCGCCCGAAAGTGTGGAGGTACGCCTTTTTTCAAAGCCCTCCAGCGATACCAGTTTGAGCATTTCATCGACTTTAGCCCTGATCTCCGACTCGCTCTTTTTCTGAATCCTCATGCCGAACGCGATATTTTCATACACATTCAGATGAGGAAACAGCGCGTATCGCTGAAACACGGTGTTCAGCTTGCGCTTGTGAGCCGGCAGATCGTTGATCCGCTCCGAACCAAAAAAAACATCCCCGCTGTCCGGCTCCTGAAAACCGCCGATGATGCGCAGAGTCGTTGTTTTGCCGCAGCCCGAAGGTCCGAGCAGGGTCACAAATGCTCCGTCCTTGATATCGAGATTCAGCTTGTCCAGCACGACCTCTCCATCAAACGACACAGAAATGTTTTTCAGACTAATGATGTTTTCAGACATTAGCACACATCCCCCCAACAGCGCCGCCGAAGCGGCTGAAAAATTTTTGATGAGTGACAAGAATCACTCAGCAGTCAGAATGTAGACTGTGTTATCTGCCCTTTTTGTTGCTGTATTAGTTTTTTTCTCTGTTTTTCTTACTGACGCGCTTTTGTTATTTCAAAATCATTTGATACCTGCCTTTTTTTGGGCGCGGCAGCGAATAGAACTTCAAAATTGCTATCATGCAAAATCAAGACCATTAGCACATATCTTATCAGATACCATTCAAAAAGTCAATATAAAGATTTTCATATTTTGACAAAGTTTTCACCGATTTTTTGTACGCTTTAAAGCAATGCAGTGCGAAAGAAACGCTTTGCCCCGTCACGGTGCAGGAATCTCACCGCACACGGAAATCAATTTTCCTCAATTTTCCTATCGTGCTTTATCATACTTTCAAAAAAATAGCCCTGTTGTTTTTTGACAAGGATCGGCTTTCAAACGTGCTTGGGCGCGGGGCGCAGGCGAATATAGGCTGGAGCATCTGCCGCATTGTTGCTTTCCTAAAAAGAGAATTTCCTCTTCCGCAACTGGGCTTTTGCCCCGATGCACGCGACGGGGGCGAATATTGCCAGCGGCAACACCCTTTACAGAGGCAACGCCGTTGAGGCTGGCAACCCGCGCAATTGGCGCGATGGGTCTGGTCATGGTAAAACATTGCAACCTTTTTGTAACCGAGTAGGGGGATATATTTATTTTTCAAATTTATAACAGGACAACACGCTAATATTGTTGAGCTAGATGTCTTTTTATAGGATATCATTTTAATTGTTCACGGATTTTCAAAATTGATTCCCCGCGCGCCGCAACTGTCCGATTGACAAAGCAATTCTGCAATGCTATAATGGGAATCAAATGAAAAAACAACACATTTCACCAAAGGAGCCGCCGACAGATTATGAAAAACATCATTTCCTTTATCGAAAATAAAAACGTCGTCATCTGGGGCATGGGTAGGGAAGGCATTTCCACCTACCGCTACATCCGCGCCATTTATCCCGAAATGCACCTGACGCTCGCCGACAGCAAGCCGATCGACATGAGCGCCTATCCTAACTGCGATTTCTGGGACACTGAGACAAAGGGCATCGACTTTGAGGGCTTCGACTGGATCTTCAAAAGCCCCGGCATTCCCGTCTTTCATCCCGAAACCATTCTTGACCGTCTGACCTCGCAGACCGAAGTTTTTCTGACCGCCTTTGGAAAGAATACCTTCGGCATTACCGGCACCAAGGGCAAAAGCACAACCTCTTCCCTGCTCTATCATCTGCTCAAAAACCACGATGACAACACCGTCTTTGTGGGCAACATCGGCATCCCCTGCTTCGATTACATCGACCGCATCGACGACAACACCTCGGTGGTGTTTGAAATGTCCTGCCACCAGCTCGAATTTGTCCGCCACTCGCCCCATGTCGGCGTAATTCTCAACCTGTATGAGGAACACCTCGACCACTATGTCACGATGGAAAATTACATCACCGCGAAGGCGCATATTTTCACCTATCAGGATGAAAACGACATCGTCATTCTCAACTGCTCCGACCTCGAAACGCTGCGCCGCTATCCGCGCAAGGGACATCTGGTCACTGCCTGCGACGGACTGGGAAAATCCGTTCCCGCTGACATCTCGGTCAGCGGAACCACCCTGACGGTTCCCCACGGTTCCATCCACATCCAGCCGAGCGAGGGGGATCTGGCGGGCGACACCTGCCTGGTCGGAAAGCACAACCTCTACAACATCGCCATCGACTACTACCTCTGCAAGGAGGGCTTCGGGATGGATGACACCGAGTTCAAAGCGTCGCTTGCCACTTTCCGTCCGCTGGCGCACCGTCTGGAGAAGGTCGGCACCTTCGGCGGCGTGACCTATTACGACGACTCCATTTCCACCATCTGCCGCTCCGCCATCAACGCGGTCAGGTCGCTCGGCAACGTCGGCACCCTGATTCTCGGCGGCATGGATCGCGGCATCGACTACACCGACCTCGCGCAGTTCCTCACCACCGCCGAAATCGACAACATCGTCCTTGTGGGGCAGACCACACAGCGTATGCGGGAATTACTGGAAGAATACGGCATTCACAAGCGCATCACCGTCTATCCCTGCTACGACTTCGATCAGGGCGTGGCCAAGGCGAAGGAAGTCACCGCTCCCGGCAAAATCTGCCTTCTCTCCCCCGCCGCCTCCAGCTATGATATGTTCAAGAATTTTGAAGTGCGCGGCGATGAATTTCAGCGCCTTGTCAGGGAAAACTAATTCCAGTGTGAAATGTGAAGTGTGAAATGTGAAATTGCGGGTGAAAACGGGAGGATGATGGAAAATGGGTGTGCATTTTTTTGATCTTGCCCGGCCTGTCACTCTGTTTTCGCCTGAACATCTGGCGTATCTGACGCTGGCGGCGTTGTTCAGCGCAGTGGTCATCGGATGGGGCGGCCGACTCGACCAAAAACGAAAACAAAGACTTTTAGTGGCGCTCTGGGCGGTGTTTACCGTCATCGAACTGACCAAATATGTGCGGTTTGTTTTCTGCCCCGAAGAATTCGATATCCGCACGGGGCTGCCCTTTCACCTCTGCTCCATCTCCCTTTTTACCTATCCGCTCGCGGTGTTCACCCGCAGCGAAACCTTTCGCAACTTTATCTACGCGGTCAATATGCCGGGGGCGTTTTTCGCGCTGGTCACGCCGGATATCGGCAACTCCACCGCGCTGAGCTTCTACTTTGTGCATCTGATGGTCGCGCACACCTTTATCGCGCTCATTCCGCTGTATATGGTCGTGTGCGGTCTGTTCCGCCCCCGCCCCGCCGTCCTGCCCAAAGTCGCCGCCATGTTCGCCGTCACCATGCTGCCGGCGCTGCTTCTCAACCGGATTCTGGGCAGCAATTATTACTTCGTCAACGGGCCCGTCAAGGGAACGCTCACACAGACATTTGCCGACTGCTTCGGGGAAAACGCCTATCTGCTTCCGATGCTCGCGCTCTTAGCGGCTGTGTGGGCGCTGCTTTACGCACCGTTTATCACGGGAAACGCTGATTAAGTCGATTCACGCGCCTCTCAATGGCGTATCCTCGCGGCGCGGAATCGACGGCAAACCTTTCATCAGCGTATCCCAAGAAAAAGGAATGACAAAAAATATTGAAACGTGAAATCGGCATGGAATCCGCCGAGCTGCTGTATGAAAACTGGCCCGGACAGTTTGATTCCTTTTCCCATATGGAATTTGCCTGCGCCATACCGCAGGTGCTGTTCCTGATCTCTACCCGCAAGGAAAACGGCAAGCCGAACCTCTGCTTTCATTCGTGGAGCTGCTTTGGCGGCGACGCGGGCGGTTATTTTGCCGTTATGCAGAATGTGGCTCATCTCTCTCACACCTACCAGAACATCGTGCGGGAGGGGGAATTCTGCATCAACTTTGTCAGCGCGGATTATTATCCCAACTGCATTGCCACCATTACGGGAAACTCCAACGAGAGCAACGAATTTGAGGAGGGTCACTTCACCGTGGAACCCGCCCGCACCGTCAAAGCGCCGCGCGTCAAAGAAAGCTTCATGACGCTGGAATGCCGGCTCGCCTGCAATGTCGATCTCTCGCGCAAGGGCATCAATTCCATGATCATCGGGCGCGTTCTTCACGCCGCCATCGAACAGACATACATAGAGGGCGTGGACAAACGCTACGGCAAGCAGGGATTTATGTTCAACATCCATGAACCTGCCGATTACGCCACAGGACAGCTCGACGACACCCATCTCGCTTCGCTGGAAGTGCTGGGCAGTTATGTGGAATATAAAAACAAGCCCTTTGCGGAATAATCTTTTTATTATGAAAAAAACATCCCCCTGCCGTCGGAAAGGACAACAGAGGGATGATTTTTCTTATTCAGTTGTTTCTTCCATTTGCGCCGCGGCACGAATGGCGGCGCGGCGGTCGCGGCAGGCGGGTTCATCATGGGATTTTCTGCGGCAGATCGGGCAGGAGCAATGGATTTTTCCTTTTGCCAGCCGTCCCGGTGCGCCGTGTTCCCAAGCCTGCACATAATCCTCACCGCCCAGACGGCGAAGAATACCTTCTTTCCGGCGAATGGCGCGGTTGCGCTGGTAACGTAAATAAGCGCGGTTTTTTTTCAATTTGATCGACTCCTCGACAGTTCGGGCCGCCTGCGAGAATCGTCAAGGAAAAACGGAAAAACGGCACTCTCACAGGCAGCCTATGAGTCGAGGATTTTTTTGCACATGATGTTTTGAATTCATCAAAAAATCACCCTCATAAAGTCTTGCAAACAGTAAAAAAACGCACTCAAAGTGCGTTTTAGAGTGGAGCGGAATACGAGGCTCGAACTCGCTACCTCCACCTTGGCAAGGTGGCGCTCTACCAGATGAGCTAATTCCGCA
>CAMHAV010000075.1 GCA_946182865.1 uncultured Clostridia bacterium | reverse complement strand
CGAATACGGCAACAGCCCAATATCACGAGTTGCCTTGCTCCAAACGGAGAAAAAGGAACCCCTTTTCCATTGACCAACCCCCATATGTACGCGATTTTTCAACTTTTACAATTGGCTAAGAAAGCCAAAAGCAAGGAGGTAATCACCATGGAAGAAAAAAAACAGATGAAGCTCACACGGTCTGAAACCTACGAGGCAGGATATTCCCGCGAGGAAATCCTGAAAAAATGTGCCGCCGCCGCGTCCGCCGTGCTGATGTGCGGCAGTCTCGCCTCCTGCGGCGACAGCTTATCCGGCGATGTGGAATATGACGGCAATATGACAGTGCAGGCTGTTTCCGCCTCCGACATAGACACTGACGACAACCAGACATATGACGGCGACTTGCAGTACGATGGTGACACAGACAGTACCACCATATCCTTCAGGGGAATAACAACCGATCCGGTATCAGGACAGCCGGAGGGAGACGAAGAATTTCTGCTGGACGGCGATGTGTACTGTGCTCCCCCCGAATCCATCGGACAGGACTGAAAACGAAAAAAATGAACATTTCCCTTATTCTGACCAAGCAATGCAACCTGCGCTGCCGCTACTGCTTTGAAACGCACGAGAACCGCCGCATGACCCGTGAAACGGCACTGGCTGCCATGGAACTGCTGGCACACAGCGGGGACAGACAGTGCGGCGTTTCCTTCTTCGGCGGCGAACCGCTGCTGCAAAAGGAACTTATTTACGAATGCGTGGCCTATGCGCGGCAATTTCCTGACATTCGCTTCCGCTACAATATGACCACCAACGGTCTGCTGCTCGACGAGGAATTTCTCACCTTCGCCCGTGACAACAACTTTCTCATCGCCCTGTCGCACGACGGATGGATGAGCCGTGTCAACCGCGTATATGCCGACGGTCGGGACTGTCTCGCCGCGCTCGATGAAAAACTCTCCCTGCTGCTGTCTTACCAGCCCCATGCCTTTGTCATGGCGACCGTCGCCCCGAATACGGCGCATCTGGCGGCGGAATCGGTCATCGGGCTTTTCCGTCAGGGCGCAGGGCGGATCAATCTCGCCCCCGACGAACGCCCCTGCGCCGGATGGGACGGGGACGCTATGGAAACGCTTTCGGAGCAGCTCGGCCGCATCGCGGATTACGTCTATTCGGAATTTCTCGCCGGGCGGGATGTTTTTTTCAACAACTTTGAGGAAAAAATTCTTGCTGTTGTCAAAAACAAACCCTGCCATGTCTGCCGCCTCGGCAAACGCAAGCCATATGTAGACTGGGACGGTTCGATCTATCCCTGCATCCAGTTCGGCGGCGTGGCGGATTACCGGATGGGCGACGTCTTTCACGGCATCGACAAGGCGCGGCAGGAGGAAATCTACGTCCGCAGTCTGGCAAAGCCGGCCTTCTGCCAAGGATGCGCATTCGAAACGCGCTGTGTCAACGACTGCGCCTGCCTGAATTATCAGCAGTGCGGACAGATGAGCCAAGTCTCCCCCACGCAGTGCGCATGGCAGCGCACTGTCATCCGGCACGCGGACGAACTCGCGCGCCGGATGATCGAAGCCGACCCCCCACGCGCCGCGAAGCGGTTCTCCTGAAAAATTTCCAAACAACAGAATGTCCCGCATGCGTGTCGGATGATGACATGCGTGCGGGACATTTTTATTATCTGCTGATTTCAAAAAGCGAACCGATTCTCAAAAAACAGATCAGCCCTCGATGTTGGGCAGGGTGGCAAAGCTGGCGGCGAGTTCCTCATCGGTGGGAACATAGTCGCTCATCTCGCCGTTGTGGAATTTCTCATAGGCGAACATATCGAAATAGCCGGTACCGGTGAGGCCGAAAAGAATGGTCTTTTCTTCGCCGGTTTCCTTGCACTTGAGGGCTTCGTCGATCGCGGCGCGAATGGCGTGCGAGCTTTCGGGTGCGGGAAGAATCCCCTCCACGCGCGCGAACTGCTCGGCCGCTTCAAACACATCGGTCTGCACCACAGAGGTGGCCTCCATGTAGCCGTCGTGATAGAGCTGGGACAGAATGCTGCTCATGCCGTGATAGCGCAGACCGCCCGCATGATTCGGCGCGGGAATGAAGCCGCTGCCGAGGGTGTACATCTTGGCAAGCGGGCAGACCTTGCCGGTGTCGCAGAAGTCATAGGCAAACTTGCCGCGCGTAAAGCTGGGGCAGGACGCAGGCTCCACGGCGATAATGCGGTAATCCGCCTCACCGCGCAGCTTCTCGCCCATAAAGGGAGAGATCAGACCGCCGAGGTTGGAACCGCCGCCGGCGCAGCCGATGATGATGTCGGGCTTCACGCCGTATTTGTCCAGCGCCGCCTTGGCTTCCAGACCGATGACCGACTGATGCAGCAGCACTTGGTTGAGCACGCTGCCGAGAACATAGCGGTATCCCTCATGCGTAGTAGCCGCTTCGACCGCTTCGGAGATAGCGCAGCCCAGACTGCCGGTGGTGCCGGGGAACTCCGCGAGAATGCGTCTGCCGACTTCGGTTTCCATCGAGGGAGAAGGCGTAACCGATGCGCCATAGGTGCGCATAACTTCGCGGCGGAAAGGCTTCTGCTCATAGGACACTTTCACCATGTAAACCTTGCAGTCGAGGCCGAAGAAAGAGCAGGCCATCGACAGCGCGGTGCCCCACTGACCTGCGCCGGTTTCCGTAGTCACACCCTTGAGTCCCTGCTGTTTGGCATAATAGGCCTGCGCCAGAGCGGAATTGAGTTTGTGGCTGCCGCTGGTGTTGTTGCCCTCGAATTTGTAGTAAATCTTCGCGGGGGTGCCGAGCGCTTCTTCCAGCAGATAGGCTCTGACCAGCGGAGAGGGACGGTAGGTCTTGTAATAGCGAAGAATCTCTTCGGGGATATCGAAATAAGCGGTGTTGTCGTCAAGCTCTTGCTTCACCAGTTCCTCGCAGAAGATGGGCGTCAGTTCCTCCGCCTTCAGGGGAGCGCCTGTGCCGGGATTGAGCAGCGGCGCGGGCTTGTTCTTCATATCCGCGCGCACGTTGTACCACTGCCTGGGCATTTCGTCTTCGCTGAGATAAATCTTGTAGGGAATGTTGTTGTCGTTCTTCATGTGTGGTCGTTCCTTTCTTTTTTGGGGAGGATGAACTTTGGGAAAGAGCACAAAAAACGCTCCTGTCCCAACCTGCAAATGCTGGGACAGGAGCGGATTTTCTCGTTCTCCTGCGGTGCCACCCGGCTTGTCGGGCAGCATGCCCGGCCACTTTTTGCGCACATGAATGCGCCTCGCCCTGATAACGGGTGCGATTCCCCGTCGATTGCTACTTGCGCGAAACCCTCGCGCTTTCGTTCGCCCTCATAAGCCCATTCGCCTCAAACCGCACTGCGGACTTCCACCAAACGCCGCTCTCTGCACGATGCCGCATCTGAGGCTACTCTTCTTAATCCTCGGTTTACAATGGTTGCATTATAGCACCGTGGAAGAATTCTGTCAAGTATTTTTTAAAAATTTGTTGAAAAAAACACAAAACTGTTTTCTCTGCCCTTTTATACAATCCTCTCATCCACAAAGCCAATCAGTCTGTCCATATACGGATAAAGAATCCCCTTGGCAGAAAGAATCGTATCATTGGCGCAGAGGTCAATATAGAGCAGGCCCGCCGCCAGCAGGCATATCACCAGCGTAACGGCCAGCGCGAAGCAATAGGCGGACACATCCACCCGAAGCTGCGTCATTTTCATTTTATCGCCTCCATAGTACTTTCCTTTTACGAAACCTGATATTTCTCCAGCACTTTGACCAGACTCTCCCCCACCATGCGTCCCGAATATTTGGCTTCGGAGAGAGTGTTGACGTCGGTGCCGAATTCAATGAGAAGCGAGTTAGGCGTGAGATCCATGTTGTAGCGGAACGGCGCGAAATACAGCGGGCGCATAAGTCCGGGATGATCGTCCGCGAGCTGCTTTTGCAACTGCACCGCCATGACAAGATTCTGCCGCCATCCCCCGAAATTCAGCTTTCCCTCGTTGTCGCATCCGGTAATAATCATGACCTGTGCCGCCTTTTTGCCGTCGATGGTGACGGTAGGCTTGATCTTGGTGCCGTCATCCTGTGTGATCGCGTCGCGATGCACGTCAATCACCATCTCAATGGAGGGGTACTGCTTGAGATATTTTTTGATGGTTTCCCGCGCGCGGTTGTAAGCGCCCGTATATTCCGGGTAATCGTGATAGGTGGTGACGTGCAGCGTCTTGATGCCTGCCGCGTTGAGCTTCTTGGTGATTTCGTCCGCCACCGCCACCACGCTTTCGGATTTGTCGGTTGTGCGGGGATTGACTTTTTTGCTGTACCAGCTCTTGGCGCTGTCGGCATAGCTCTCGGTGGTGTGGGTATGCACGATCAATACCTGATAGCCCGCGTTCTTTTTGATTTTGCAGGTTGCGGCGGTTCCCAGCGCCTTGCGGATATCCACATCATAATTGGAATTGCCGTCCTTGACGTAAACGTTTCCGTAACTCACACCCGTGTTTTTGATCTGTTTCTCCAAGACCTTTCCTTTGCCGCTGTCGGATTCCTCCGCCTGCGCCCCGTTCTTTTCGTCCGCGTCGGTCTGCGCCGCCTTTTCATCCTCCTTGCCGCCGCTGGCCTGCTTGGTCGGCTCGGTCTGCGCGGACGTCTCCGACGCGGCCGCTTCAGGCAGAAGGGTTGTCGAGGGAGCGGACAGATTGCTGGCGCTCACCACGAGCGAAGCCGGCGTCATGGTGCGGGCCGACCAGTCGGATATTCTGAAAATCACCGCGCCGACCGTGCCGACGCCCAGCACGGTGAGCGGCAGCGCGGCGGCGGTCACGCCTGCGGTGATGGCTGTCACCGCGCGTCCGGCTCTGTCAATGGCTGCGTGAAGCGAAAAGGATTGGTATCTTCTCATTATTTTGACCTCCCTGCCATCCTTGTGGGAATAGCATTTTTTACTTCATGAATATGCGGCGCGGAGGTCGGATATGCACCGCTACAGCAGTATTATTTCACGGAAGCGGGAAAATATTTGTAAAAAATCAAAATAACCCGCCAGTTTTCCTTTACATTTACAGAGGAATTATGTATAATAAATATAAGTTTTTCATTTATCTCAAAAAACGGAGGACACGAGGACACCATGAGCAACGAAATCAGAGGCTACGGCTGGCGGCCTGTCATTCAGGCCAATCGCGGCAAATACCTTCCCGCACAGAACAAAATCAAAAGCGGACTCTTTGCGCGCGTCGAAATCAAAAACCATATGGAGAAATACGGCGTGGATCTCTCCTGCTGCGACCCGGACGACGCGGCAGCCTATGAGAATTTTTCCGACTATCTCTCCCGCTCCTTCAAGGAAGGAGAACGCCCCATCGACGCCGACCCCAATGCCCTCATCTGCCCCTGTGACGGCTATCTGACAGCGCATTTTATCAACAATCTCTGCACCATTGCGGTGAGCGGTCATATGTATTCGGTGGAAAAGCTGCTCGACCATGACGCGGCCGCCAAGGAATTTGCCGAAGGACTGGCCCTCATTTTCCGCATTGACGACGCAGACCCCCATCGGTTTGTCCAGATCGACGACGGCATGATCAGCGACTTCCAGACGCTTTCCGCCGAAAAGAACCAGGAGGACAGCCTGTTCTTCGGCCCCAGAAGCTACACGCTGATGAATCTCCGACATTTCCACACCGTCGCGCAGATCGAAGCCTGCGGCAATCCGAAGGGCGTGGAGCAGTTCGCGCCGGAAGGAGAACATCCTGTCTTTGTCAAAGGACAGGACAAAGGACGCTTCCTTTGCTCCACCGCGGGCATCATCCTGCTCTTTAAGAAAGGCATGGTCTTCCCGGACGACGAATTCATGGCCAACACCCGCATGGGTCTGGAAACCCGCGTCAGAATGGGGGAAAAAATCGGCATAGCGATCGCCGCGTCGCTGAGCTAAGCCATCCGGCCGATTCTTTAGGATTTCTTAAGGTTTCCCGTCTTGCATTTTATGCCGCCGTGCTGTATAGTATTGTATAGCACGGCGGCATTTGTATATCCTATCAGACAGGGAAAGGTTGTGATCACACATGGATCAGCAAAACATCAGAATTGTACAGGGAAAATATAACAGCGCCAAGGTCTTCACCGACGTGGTGGAGGACACGGCCATCGCGCAGATCAAAACGCTCTGCGACCAGCCCTTCACCCAGGGCACACAGATTCGCGTCATGCCGGACGTTCACGCGGGCGCGGGATGTACCATCGGCACCACCATGACCATTGCCGACGCCATTGTGCCCAACCTCGTGGGCGTGGATATCGGATGCGGCATGGAAGTCGTCAAGATCAAAAACAAATTTATCGAGCCGCAGAAGCTTGACAAGGTTATCCGCGCCACCATTCCCGCCGGATTTTCCATCCGCAGTCAGGCGCATGCCTACGCGGAGGACATCGACCTCTCCGCGCTGTACTGCGCTTCGAGGCTCGATCTCGGCCGCGCCTACCGCAGTCTCGGCACCCTCGGCGGCGGCAATCACTTCATCGAAGCCGACAAGGACGAGGACGGCGGCATCTATCTGATCATCCACTCCGGCAGCCGTCATTTGGGGCTGGAGGTCGCCAAATACTACCAGAATCTGGCGTGGGACAGCCTCAACAGCGTGCCGCAGGACGAAATCCGCGCGCTGATCGAGCGGTACAAGGCCGAAGGCCGTCAGGAAGAGATTCAGTCGGCGTTGGAAACGCTCACCAAAGGAGTCTCCACCGATATTCCCCGCTCGCTCGCCTATGTTACCGGTTCGCTCTTTGACGCGTACATTCACGACATGAAGATCGTGCAGCACTTTGCCATGCTCAACCGCAAAGCTATGGCGCGCGAGATCATGAAAGAAATGAAACTCAAGCCGGAGGGTTCCTTTACCACCATTCACAACTACATCGACACCGACAGCATGATTCTGCGCAAGGGCGCGGTTTCGGCACAGGCGGGGGAAACCCTCATTATCCCCATCAATATGCGGGACGGCTGCCTGCTCTGCACCGGCAAGGGCAATCCCGACTGGAACGATTCCGCCCCTCACGGCGCGGGTCGTCTGATGAGCCGCAAGGCGGCCAGGGAGAGCTTCACCGTCTCGGCTTTCCGCAAGGAGATGAACGGCATCTACACCACTTCCGTCAGCAGCGAAACGCTGGATGAATGCCCCATGGCCTACAAGCGGATGGAGGACATCGTGGACAACATTGCCCCCACCGTTTCCATTGACCGCGTGATAAAGCCGATTTACAGCTTTAAGGCGGGAGAGGAATAACACATATTGAGGCAAATGAGAATTTAGAGGGGTAAGAATAAACAAAAAAGAAAAAAAGCATAGCGCAGCGCATAACTAGCGAGCGTGGAGAAAAAACGCTCGCTAATTGCGCTTCGCTTTTTCTTCTTTTTCTTTTGTCTTATTCTCTATTCACCATTCTTTATCCACTAAGCGCAGCGTAAACCCTATTCCCCACACGGCTTCGATGTAGTCGCTGCCGCTGACGTCGCGGAGCTTTTTGCGCAGGTTGCTGATGTGCTGCTTGAGTGAGCTTTCGGTGCAGTCGGGCGTATCGGCGGCAATGCGTTCGAGCATAGCGGATTTGGCGAGCGCCTGTCCGGGGTGCTGCATGAGAAGCTTCAGCAGGGCGTATTCGGTTTTGGTCAGTTTCACAGGCGTGCCGCTCACTGCCACCTCATGCGACAGGGTATTGAGCGACAGATCGCCGTACGCCAGCACGGGAGACGCGTTGTCCTTCTCGGATTCACGCAGCCGCACGGCGACACGCGCCACCAGTTCCCGCACGGAAAACGGCTTGGTGATGTAATCCGCCGCGCCGCTCATCAGGGCGTTCACCTTGTCGTCAATCCCCACCTTGGCGCTCACCACGATCACCGGAATGCCGCTGATGAGCGGCAGCAATTCCTCCCCCGTCAGTCCCGGCAGCATGAGGTCAAGCAGTATCAGATCGGGCGTCTGCTTTTCAAGCAGATACAACGCCTCGCTCCCCGAATAAGCCCGCAGCACGCGGTAATGCTCTTTCGTCAGCGCCGCCTCGATAATGCTGCCGATGTCGATATCGTCCTCAATCACAGCGATGGTTTTCATTTGCACATCTCCTTTGGTTTTTGCTTTCACTATACTATCGCCGCCTGAAAAAATCAACACACATTCTGTAAATTTCAATCTGCGCAAAAATACACAAAAAAATTGATTCAAATCAATGTCTGATGTTCATAAGGCAGATTATCATAAAGATATAAAAAAACGATTGAAAATAAGGGAGAAATCAATTATTATGGTAGCAGGAAGAATTCATTCCACTGAGTCATTCGGTTCGGTGGACGGCCCCGGCGTCCGTTTCATCATCTTCACCCAAGGCTGCGCCCTGCGCTGCCGCTACTGCCACAACCCCGACACATGGAATACGGCAGGGGGGCAGCTCCGATCGGCGGACGAGCTGCTTGACACTGCCGAGCGTTACAGAAGCTATTGGGGACGCGAGGGCGGCATTACGGTCAGCGGCGGCGAACCCCTGCTGCAAATCGACTTTCTGCTGGAGCTTTTTGAAAAAGCCAAGCAGCGCGGCATTCACACCTGTATCGACACTGCCGGACAACCCTTTACCCGCCGTCAGCCTTTTTTCGGTAAATTTCAGCGGCTCTGTGAACTGACCGATTTATTCTTAGTGGATATCAAGCACATCGACCCGCAGGAACATGCGCAGCTCACAGGCATGAGCAACGAGAACATTCTGGATCTGCTGCGCTTTCTCTCGGAAATCGGCAAGCCGGTCTGGATTCGTCATGTGTTGGTACCCACCATCACCGACGACGACGCGTATTTACAGCGCACCCGCGCTTTCATCGCCACACTGAGGAATGTCGAGAAAATTGAGATTCTCCCCTATCACTCCTTCGGCGTGTATAAGTGGCAGGAGCTTGGCATTCCCTACACGCTCGACGGCATACAGCCGCCGACCAAAGAACGCGTCACGATTGCCAAAAACATTCTGGAGGGAAACGCGTAAAATTGATTTGAATCAATGTTTATGTCCCGCCGTTTTGTTACTATACAGTCAAAAGAACAACGCCTGTATTACATTCTATCCATTTATTTTCGGCGTTTTTATTACCATCCCATTAGAAAGGAACGTGTCGCTATGAGCAACAACGCATGGAGAAACTTCAAAGGCAGAGTCTGGAAAGAGGACGTCAATGTGCGCGACTTCATCCAGTCCAACTACACGCCCTACGACGGGGACGAAAGCTTTCTGGAAGGTCCTACCGACGCCACCAACAAGCTCTGGGGCAAGCTCCAGGAATTGCAGAAAGAAGAGCGCGCCAGAGGCGGCGTGCTGGAATGTGAAACCGAGATCGTTTCGCGTCTGAACGCCTACGGCCCCGGCTATATCGACGAATCCATGAAAGATCTGGAAAAAGTCGTGGGTCTGCAAACCGACAAGCCGCTGAAAAGAGCCTTTATGCCCTACGGCGGCATCAAGATGGCAGAGCAGGCCGCGGCGACCTACGGCTACACCGTCAATCCCGATCTGGTCAAAATCTTCACCGATTATCACAAGACTCACAACCAGGCGGTCTTTGACGCCTACACCCCCGAAATGAAGCGCGCCCGCCACAGCCACATCATCACCGGTCTGCCCGACACCTACGGCAGAGGCAGAATCGTGGGCGACTACCGCCGCGTGGCGCTTTACGGCATCGACTTCCTGATTAAAGAGAAAGAAAACGACCTTGCGCACTGCGGCGGCGGCAATATGATCGACGAGTTTATCCGTCTGCGCGAGGAAATCGCAGAACAGCTCCGCGCGCTCCGGGGCATCCGCAAGATGGGACAAATCTATGGCTTTGACATCTCACAGCCCGCTACCAATGCCCGCGAAGCCGTGCAGTGGCTTTATTTCGGCTACCTCGCCGCCATCAAGACCCAGAACGGCGCGGCGATGAGCGTGGGAAGAATCTCCACTTTCCTCGATATCTACATCCAGCGCGATCTGGCGGAAGGCACCCTCACCGAGCAGGAAGCCCAGGAACTCATTGACCACCTCGTGCTGAAATTCCGCATGGTCAAATTTGCGAGAATCCCCTCTTACAACGCGCTCTTCTCCGGCGACCCGGTCTGGGCGACCCTTGAAATGGCGGGAATCGGCGTGGACGGACGGCACATGGTCACCAAGAACGACTACCGCTTCCTCCACACCCTCGAAAATATGGGTCCCTCTCCCGAACCCAATCTCACGGTACTCTATTCCTCCCGCCTCCCGGAAAACTTCAAGAAATACGCCGCCAAGATTTCCATCAATACTTCTTCCATCCAGTACGAGAACGACTGTGTCATGCGTCCGGTATGGGGCGATGACTACAGCATTTGCTGCTGCGTCTCCGCCACCCAGACCGGCAAGGAAATCCAGTTCTTCGGCGCACGCGCCAATCTCGCCAAATGCCTGCTCTACGCCCTCAACGGCGGCATTGACGCCAAGACCCGCGAGCAGGTCGGCCCCAAATACCGCCCGGTCACGAGCGATATTCTCGATTATGATGAGGTCATCGAAAAATTCGACGCCATGATGGACTGGCTGGTCGATCTGTATGTCAACACCCTCAACCTCATCCACTATATGCACGACAAATATTATTATGAAGCCGCAGAAATGGCGCTCATTGACACCGACGTGCGCCGCACCTTTGCCACCGGTATCGCCGGCTTCTCCCATGTGGTCGATTCGCTCTGCGCCATCAAGTACGCCACCGTCAAGGCGGTTCGCGATGAAGAAGGGCTGATCGTGGATTATATCACCGAGGGCGACTTCCCCCACTACGGCAACGACGACGACCGCGCCGACGAAATCGCCGTCTGGCTGCTCAAGACCTTCATGAACAAGGTCAAGGGCTGCCACACCTACCGCGATTCCGAGCCGACCACCTCCATTCTCACCATCACCTCCAACGTGGTTTACGGCAAGGCCACCGGCGCTACCCCCGACGGCAGAAAGGCCTTTACGCCTTTCGCACCCGGCGCGAACCCCGCCTACGGCGCGGAGAAAAACGGACTGCTCGCCTCCCTCAATTCCGTGGCGAAGCTCCCCTACGAATACGCGCTCGACGGCATTTCCAACACCCAGACCATCAGCCCCGACGCGCTCGGTCACTCCGAAGAGGAACGTATCAACAATCTCTGGCACGTTCTCGACGGCTACTTCGACAAGGGCGCGCATCACCTCAATGTCAACGTCTTCGGTATTGACAAGCTCAAGGACTGCATGGAGCATCCCGAAAAGCCGGAATACGCCAACTTCACCATCCGTGTTTCGGGTTACGCCGTCAAATTTATCGACCTGACTCCCGAACAGCAGCTTGACGTCATCGCCCGCTCTGCCCACGAGACAATGTAAATCCCTATGAAATTCAATCCCTTTTGCCAAAAAGACATCGACTGCGAGCAATGTTCCAGCCGCTGCATTGACAAGCTTGCTTTTTTTTCGGGGCTGCCGGAGGAAAGCAAAATCCGTCTGATGCAAAAATCATCCAACAAATTCCTGCAAAAAGGCGAGACGGTCTTTACGGAGGGCAGCAAGGTCGATTCCATCGTGATTATCCGCAAGGGACAAATCAAACTCAGTTCCTACGACAGCGAAGGCCGGGAACGCATTATCGGCATTTTCTCCGACAATGACACCGTCTGGGAGGGCATTTTTCTTGAGAACAGCCGCTATCCCTATTCCGCCGTATGTATCACCGACGTGCATCTCTGCCGCATTTTCCGCCGGGACATCGAGGAAGCGGTGAGCGATCCGTCGGTGGCGCTGAGCGTCATCAATATGCTTTCCAACAAACTGCACGACGCGAACGAGCGCAACATGATCCTCTCCATGAACGACCCGATGGCAAAGATTGCGGGATTTCTGATCTATCGCGACCAGCGCAGCGCCGATTCGGTCATTCAACTGCGTCTGGACGATATCGCGGGCAGTGTGGGACTGCGCGCCGAAACGGTCAGCCGCTATATTCAGAAGCTCGTCAAAGGCGGTTATATCCGCAAAGTGGGACAAAGCGGCATCGAAATCACCGACTTTGAAGCCCTCAACCAAATGCTGGAAATCAGCTAAAGAGATAGAAAGAAAAGATTCGCAGCCCGATGGGCGGAAAGGTTCCGTTCATCGGGCTGTTTTTCATGGAAACTACTTCCGCATTCCGCTTTCCTAATTTCTGATTTGATTGACCATATTCTCGGCAAAGATGGCATAACCGCAGGTCGGGTCATTGACAAACACATGCGTGACCGCCCCGACAAATTTGCCGTTCTGCACAATGGGGCTGCCGCTCATGCCCTGCACAATGCCGCCCGTTTTTTCAAGCAGACGTTTGTCCGTCACCTTGATAATCATGTTTTTGGCGGGTTCCCTGCCGTTATAGTTGATCTTGTCGATCCGGATATCGTAAAACGTCGGCTGTCCGCCGCTTTCCACCGTACACAGCACTTTTGCCGCACCCGGCCTGACCTCTTGCCGAAGCGCAACCTCATATGCTTTGCTCTGGGGCAGATCGGCCGTATAATCGCCAAAGGTGCCGCAGACCGTGTTGGCACTGATTTCTCCCAGTGTCCGGCTGCCGAGAAAACCCCTGATTTCTCCCGCCGCGCCTCTCACACCGCGCCGGATATCGGTAATTTCTGCCTCTACGATATCTCCGCCAAATAAGGGTACAATAGTCTGTGTATCACTATCACAGATGCCATGACCCAAGCCGCCAAACCGCCCGCTTTCCGGGTCAATAAAGGTCAGCGTACCGATACCGGCGGCGCTGTCCCGCACCCACATGCCTGTTTTCAGACTTTCATCCGCATCGGAGCGTTTGGCCTGAAGCGACACTTTCTTTTCCGCTCCCTCGCTCGTGACAAGCTTCAGTTCCAACGAACCGCCCGACTGCTTCACCGCATCGGCAAAGGCTTTGTTGGTGCTTACCGCCTTGCCGTTGACCGATTGGATGACGTCGCCCGCTTTAATATCGGCTTCGCGTGCGGGATTCACCTTGGCGCCGTCGGAAAGGAAATCCGAAAGTCCCACTACCATCACACCGTCGCTGTGCATTCTTACACCGAATACCGTGCCGCCCAGCCTGACTTTCTTGGGAGAAGCCACGCTGACATTGACCGACTTGACCTTAAACAGTCCGAAAAGTCGTGCCGCTGCCGTTTCTTCCCCGCGATATTCCACCGACGTCGGCCAAAAAGTGGAAAGCTGTGCCTTGCCGGATGTGCGCACCGTGAGATCATCGGGCAACTGTCCGATGGTAATGCTGACAGACGATACGAAAAATCCCAGCAGAACAGAACAAATCATGGCTGCCACCATGCGGTTCCTTCGCATTTTTTCACTCCCTTTAATTTGTCGTTTTTTCGCAACCGCATGTAACGAATGTCAAACGCGGCCGCAATACTATCATGCGCCGATTTTCTTTTTGCACACATGACAAATAATTAATATTAATTTTATTGACATATCAAAATCTCTCATTGTATAATAGGATGATAGGTTGAACCTATTGAATGAAGGAGGCTGCACATGCAAAATTTCTTTCGTGATTATATGCCTTATCCCTACGTCTATCTGCAATATTCTTCGGAGGACGCGGAAAGGGTCATTCCCATTATCAAAGAGCTAAAACATAAAAAATTCAATATCTATTTTGACAAGGAATTCCATATTGAGGACAAGGAACGTGTGATTGACGCGGAAACGATTGCCAGCTCTACCATGCTGCTGATTTTCTACTCCAAAGCTGCGTCAAAATCCCGCCTGATCAAGGAAACCGTGAAGCTGACGTCACACATCCTCAATCTCAATAAAATGTGCGTCTGTCTGGACGATACCAAATTCGGTCTGTCCTTTGGCGATCTCAAAAAACATTATAAAATTGTTCTGGCGTCACAAACAGACAATCTCACAGAGGAATTGGAGCGGCAACTGGAGCTTTACCGACTGCCCGACGACGTTTCCGAGGGAAGCGACGAACTGGTAGAGGATACGGAAGAAGCGGATTTCAACTATCCAGAGGCATTTGACGAAAGCTTTAATGAGCCGGAATCGTTTGAAGATGATTTCGTTTTTGACGAATATGAGGCAAAGACCCCTGATCTTCTTGTGCTGGCAAAAAAACAGGAAGATATGCCGCTGGTTGTTACCGTTTCTGAAGATGCCTCCTTATCCCCCGATATTCCGCTGCTGACAGAGGAATCCCCGCAAGAAACTCCCCTTTCCGAAGAAGATGCCTCCGAAGCCCCC
>CAMHAV010000074.1 GCA_946182865.1 uncultured Clostridia bacterium | reverse complement strand
AAATTGATTTCCCTGAACTCCCATGAATCCTCATGAAACCTCATGAATCCTCATTGACTTTGCGCCCATAAAGGAGTAAAATAAGAAGTAATAGTATTCTGCTGCACAAAGGAAGGGTGCCTGATGAATCCCATTTCAGAAATCAAAACATTGCAATTCAGACTGTCGGCGCTGTCGGTTTACCACGGCTTGCTAAAGACGGAACTTATAGCCTCCCTGCGCGAACTGCTGGGCGCGATGAACCAGCCGCCCGACGAATTCGCGGCGCGCTGGGGTCGGTTCTTCTCGGCACTCAGCGCCGAGGACAGCCGCGCGGAATCGCTCAGTGACGCGATTTACAACAAGGCTGTCTATGACGATAACGTCTTTACCAGAGCCGCCGCGGGGGGCGAAGCGGTGGACTGCGATTCGGGCGAGGCGTGGTCGGCCGGACGCACGATGGATGCGGTGCGCATGGATCTGACCACCCTGCGCGATCTGTCCCGGCTCACGCCCGAAGCGGTCATTGCCGCCTATCCCCGCCGGGAGGAATTCGGTGACGATCCTTTCGCCATCCTGCCCCGATGGAACAGCGGCAGCGCGGAGATCACCACCGACGGCATTATCAAATTCCACATGGCCAACGGCTGCGGCGAATATGCCAGATATATCGCCTTTGTGCGCCGCAGCGGACGCAGCGTGCCGATACCCAACCCCGACATCATCTCCCTCGATTCGCTCAAGGGCTACGAATCCGTGCGCCAGCCGGTGATTGACAACACCATCGCCTTTCTGGACGGACTGCCCGCCAACAACTGTCTGCTCTACGGCGACAGAGGCACCGGCAAATCCTCCACCGTCAAGGCGCTGCTGGGCGAATACTGCGACAGAGGACTGCGCATGATCGAGCTGCCCAAGCAATACCTCGCGGAGTACCCCGACATTGTGCAGGAAATCGCGGGGCTGCCGCTGAAATTCATCATCTTTATCGACGACCTCTCCTTTCAAGCCGAGGATGAGAATTACGCCGCGCTCAAGGGCGTGCTGGAGGGCGGCATCGCCTCCCGTCCCAGCAACGCGCTGATCTACGCCACCACCAACCGCCGCCACATGCTCAATGAAACCTTTTCCGCGCGAAAGGGCGACGAACTCCACGCGGCGGATACCATACAGGAATCACTCTCCCTTTCCGACCGTTTCGGCGTGCAGGTGACGTTCCTTGCGCCTGACCGCGCCAACTATTTCCGCATCATTCATTCGCTTGCCAAGGAGAGGCGATTGAAAATCGACCCTCTTGAATTAGAAATGGCGGCGGAACGCTGGGAAATTGCCAAGGGCGGCCGTTCTCCCAGAACAGCCGTGCAATTCATTGACGACGCCGAGGCGCGGCTGGCGAGAGGACTGACTTTATGAACGAAACAGAAAGAGAAATGCCCGTCGGCACCCTGCTGGGACTTTCCCGCGACCCGAAGCAGTGCGGCAGCGACGTGCTTGCCTTTGTAGGGGACGGCGTATTCGGACTGCTGGTGCGGGAATACCTTGCCTCCCGCAGCAATGCCCACGCCGGACAGCAGCACAGCCGCGCGGTGGCAATGGTGCGCTGCGAGGCGCAGGCGGACTATATGAAAATCATCGAGCCGCATCTCACCGAGGAGGAGCAGGGCGTCTTCCGGCGCGGCCGCAATTATCATTCCTCCCACACGCCCCGCAAAAATGTGGCGGCCTACCGCATTGCCACGGGATTGGAAGCGCTCTTCGGCTACCTCTATCTCAGCGGCAGAACAGAACGCATGAGAGAATTATTTTCATTATGCACGAATGATGATAATGTGAAGTGTGAAATGTGAAGTGTGAAATGATGGGTATAAGTACCATCTTTTCATACAAAAAAACGGCGGGCGTTTTTGCAAACACCGCACCGTTTTCATTGTCGGACATGGCAGCCGCTTATGCAAGCGCCGCCATGCACAGGGAATCAGCGGTCGCTGTTGTTCTGGTTGCCGCAATTCTGCGCGTTATTTTCGCCGCGGCAGTCCTGCGGCTGACCGTTCTGCTGGTTCCGACTATTCTCGCCCCGGCAATCCTGCGCGTTCTGATTGTTGCGCTTACTCTTTTTGGGCTGACTCTGTTGGTTGTTTTTCAAATTCGCCATGGGTAACAACCTCCTTTCTGTCAATAGTTTGGCTGGCTGAGAAAAAAATATACAATGGGAATCACACTTTTTTTACCATATGATTTGAGGTGACACATAACCATGTTCAATATTATGGTGGTGGAGGACGATAAAAACACCCGCCGTCTGATGGAAACGGTGCTGGTGCAGAACGGCTACAACGTCATTCCCGCCTGCGACGGCGAGGACGCGCTGGAGCTGATGGAACGGAAACAGGTGGATTTAATCGTGCTGGACGTGATGATGCCGCGCATGGACGGTTACGAATTCACGCGGATGCTGCGCGGCGGCGGCTGCGATATTCCGATCCTGATGGTGACGGCGCGGGAAACCCACGCCGACAAACGCGAGGGATTTCTGGCGGGAACCGACGACTACATGGTCAAGCCGGTGGACGAGGAGGAAATGCTTCTCCGCATCACCGCGCTGCTGCGCCGCGCCAAGATTGCCAGCGAGCGCTGTCTGGTCATCGGCTCCACCAAACTCAGCTACGACGCGATGACGGTGGAGCAAAACGGCGTTGTCACGGAACTGCCGCAGAAGGAATTCCTGCTGATCTTCAAGCTGCTGTCCTACCAGAACAAGGTGTTCACCCGCCGTCAGCTCATGGACGAACTGTGGGACATGGACAGCGACACCGATGAGCGCACGGTAGACGTTCACATCAACCGCCTGCGCGAACGCTTTAAGGGCAACACGGATTTTGAAATTGTCACGGTGCGGGGACTGGGCTACAAGGCGGTGGCAAGGGCTTGAAAAAGCATTATGAAAAAGAGCTTGCCGCGTCTTTGAAACGCGGCAAAAAAACCTATAAATCCCTGCGTTCGCTGCAAACCGCTTTCACCCTGCTGGTACTTGTCATCTTCGTTTCCGCGGGGCTTGTCACAGCGGGAATGTTCACCCTTCTCTACCGCTTAGGCTTCATTCCCAGCGCGGCACTCACGCCTGTCATTCTGCCTCTGCTCACAATTCTGTCCTGTATGCTGATCGGCACACTGCTTTCGCTCCTTTTCAGCCGCGTCATCATCAATCCGCTCCGCCGCCTCATCAGGGCGAATGAGGAAATCAAGCGGGGCAATTTCAGAATCCGCATGGATGAACGCACCCACATCGGAGAAATGACCAAGCTTATGCAGAGCTTCAACAGCATGGCGGACGAACTCGAAGCCACCGAGCTGTTTCGCAACGACTTCATCAACAGCTTTTCCCACGAATTCAAAACCCCCATCGTCTCTATCCGCGGCTTTGCGCGGCAACTGCAAAAGGATAACGAGCGCCGTCTGCTCACCGACGAACAGCGCCGCGAATACACCGATATCATCGCCTATGAATCGGACCGGCTGGCGCGGCTTTCCTCCAATATCCTGCTGCTGACCAAATTTGAAAATCAGCAGATCGTCACCGACAAAACCGAATTCTATCTCGACGAACAGCTTCGACGCATTGTGCTGCTTCTCGAAAAAGAGTGGAGTGCGCGCGGCATAGAACCGGAATTGGAACTGGACGAGGTAAAATACAGCTTCAACAAGGAAATGCTGTCCCAGATGTGGCTCAATCTCATCGGGAATACGATCAAATTTTCCCCCGACGGCGGCAAGGTGCGTATCCGATGCAAGCGCAGGGAACAATATATCGAAGTGGATATCACCGACTGCGGCGAGGGCATGGACGAAGCTACCCTCCACCGCATTTTCGATAAATTCTACCAGAGCGACACCTCCCGCAAATCCGACGGCAACGGGCTGGGACTCGCCATCGTCAAGCGCATCGCGGAGCTGGCCGGAGCCGAAATCACCGTCAAGAGCGAAATCGGCAAGGGCAGCACCTTCCGCGTTCGGCTGCCCGTCGGCAAACAGATGTGAAATGTAAAGAAACAGGAGTGGATGATTCATCAAGCTGCACAGTGAATTTACCGCCGAGATGAAAGAAATGCTCGGCGCGGATTATCCCGATTTTGAGGAATGCATGACGCAGCCGCACCTGCGCGGCATCCGCGTGAACACGTTAAAATTTGATCCCCGCGACATTGACAAACTGGGGCTGCCGCTCCGTCCATGCCCCTTTTCCCCCGCCGGATTTTACCTCGACGCGCCGGATGTCAGCATCGGACATTCGCCGTGGCACCACGCCGGAGCGTTTTATTCGCAGGAACCGTCCGCGATGTCGGCGGTCACGGTGCTGGACGCGCAGCCGGGGGAACGCATTCTGGACATGTGCGCCGCGCCGGGGGGCAAATCCACCCAGATCGCGGCGTCGCTGCAAGGGCAGGGGCTGCTGTGGAGCAATGAATACGTGCGCAAACGGGCGCAGATTCTTCTCGCCAACATGGAGCGCATGGGCGTGCGCAACGCCGTGATTTCCAACACCCGCCCCGATACGCTGGCGGATCAATTGGAGGGATTCTTTGACCGCGTGCTGGTGGACGCGCCCTGTTCGGGAGAGGGAATGTTCCGCCGCGACGAAACGGCGATTGCCGAGTGGTCGCCCGAACATTCCTCCGCCTGTGCGGTGCGGCAGCGCGCCATTCTCGACAGCGCCGCCCGATGCGTCCGCCCCGGCGGCGTGCTGGTCTACTCCACCTGCACGTTTTCCTTCTGCGAAAACGAGGACACTGCGGCGGCGTTTTTGGAGAGTCACCCGGAGTTTGACATCGTGGACTGCGGCGTGACATTCGGCAGACCCGGCTTTGTCCGCAGCGACCGGTACGACCTCACCCGCAGCTGCCGCATTTTTCCGATGGACGGCGGCGAGGGACATTTTGTGGCAAAATTCCAAAAGCAGGGCGAGGATGTATCCCGGTTTTCCGCCGCTCCTGCCGCTCCGACCGCCAGACCCACTGACGGCGAAAAACAGGCGGCGCAGCTCTTTGCACAGTGTTTTTCCGTCGCGCCTTACGGAACCGTCCGGCAGATCGGAAACTGCTGCTATCTGCTGCCGCAGGAACTCCCTGACACGCGGGGGCTCGGCGTGCTGCGCGGCGGCGTATTGATCGGGGAGATCCTGAAAAACCGCATCGAACCCGCGCACGCGCTCTTTATGGCGGCGCAAAGGGACGAATGCGTCCACTGCATTTCCCTCTCGCCCGACAGTCCGGAATGGGAAAAACTGCAAAAATTCCTCCACGGCGAGGAAATTGACATTCCCTCCGACATCAAGGGCTATGCCGCCGTCGCCTGTGGCGATACGGTCACAGGATTCGGCAAAGCCTCCGGCGGCAGGCTGAAAAACAAATACCCAAAAGGACTGCGAACGATGTAATATTATAATTTTGGAGATGATTGCCATGAAACTGCTGGTGCTGGACGGCAACAGTATCATCAACCGCGCGTTTTACGGTGTGCGTCCTCTGACCACCAAGGACGGTTTCCACACCAACGCGATCTACGGATTTCTCACGATGTTCCATAAAATCTACGGCGACACCAAACCCGACGGCGTTGCCATTGCCTTTGACAGAAAAGCCCCTACCTTCCGCCATCTGAAATACAGCGAGTACAAGGGCAAGCGCAAGGGCATGCCGCCGGAGCTTGCCATGCAGCTCGACCCGCTCAAGGAGCTTCTCACGGCGATGGGCTTCAAGCTGCTTTCCGCGGACGGCTGGGAGGCGGACGACATTCTCGGCACCCTTTCCCACGCCTGCCAGAAGAACCCCGACGACACCTGCGTCATCGCCACGGGCGACCGCGACACCCTGCAATTGGTGGGCGACGGCGTGGCGGTGCGTATGCTCACCACCAAACAGGGTAAGCCGGAGGCGGTGCTCTACGACGAACAAGCCATCCTCGACGCCTACGGCGTCAAGCCCGTGCAGCTCATCGAAGTCAAGGCGATCCAGGGCGACACGAGCGACAATATCCCCGGCGTACCCGGCATCGGTGAAAAAGGCGCGCTGGACTTGGTGAGCCGCTTCGGGAGCCTCGATTATATCTACACCCACATCGACGAAATCGACATCAAGCCCGGCATCCGCAAAAAGCTGATCGAGGGCAAGGAGAGCGCCTATCTCAGCCGCTGGCTGGGTACGGTCAGCACCGAAGCGCCCGTTTCCACCGATCTGAGCGAATATATTCCCGCCCCGCCCGACGTGGAAAAGGTCACGGCACTCATGCTGCGCTATGAACTCTTTAAACTGCTCGAAACCATGAAAAAGAGCTTTCTCAAGGACGCGTCCGCCGCTCCTGTCCCTGCCGCGTCCGAAGAAACGGACAACGACCAAGCAAAGACCACGGACGTGATCTTTTGCAGGGACATTGACGCGCTGCTGACCGACATCAAAACGGACGGCGAGGTGTATTTCCTGCTGTCGGATGACCGCAAGCAAGCCTGCGTTGCCAAAGACGGCAACGTCACCGTCATCACGGAGGAACACACCGAGCGCTTCTGCCGCGAAATCGCAGGAGACGACGCTGTCAGGAAATACACTTTCGATATCAAATCCGTTCTTCACACCCTCGCGCCGCTGGGCATTGTGCCGCAAAACTGCGTGTGCGACGTGATGCTGGCGGCGTATGTACTCAACCCCGCCAACGACTGCGAAAGTCTCGAAAAATTAGCGGCGCAGTATGCGACCCCGCTGCCCGACACCGTTCCCTCGGAACTGCGTGCCGCTATGCTGTGCCAGCGGATTCCCGTGATGTGCGCAAAGATGCTCGCGGAGATCGAGCGCAACGGGCAATCGGCCTTGCTGACCGACATCGAAATGCCCCTCGCCTATGTGCTGGCGGACATGGAGCAGGCGGGTTTTGCCGCCGATTCCTCCGCGCTCGACGCATTTGAACAACGTCTGAGCGGACGTGTTGACGAAATCACCGCGCGTATCTACGAGCTGGCGGGTGAGGAATTCAACATCAACTCCCCCAAGCAGATCGGCACGATCCTCTTTGAAAAAATGAAGCTGCCGGGCGGCAAAAAGACCAAGACCGGCTACTCCACCAACGCGGAAGTGCTGGAACGGCTGCGCGGCGAACATGAGATCGTCGCGCTGATACTGGAATACCGCACGCTGACCAAGCTGACTTCCACCTACTGCCAAGGGTTGAAAAAAGCCATTGCCTCCGACGGCAGAATTCACACCACTTTCCGACAGACCGAAACGCGCACCGGGCGTATCAGCTCGGTCGAGCCTAATTTGCAGAACATCCCCGTGCGCACCGAACTCGGCAGCGAGCTGCGCAAATTCTTCCGCGCGAGTGACGGCATGACGCTGGTGGATGCCGACTACAGCCAGATCGAGCTGCGTGTCCTGGCGCATATTGCCGGCGATCAGACCATGATCGACGCATTCAAAAACGGCACCGACATCCATGCCGTCACCGCCTCGCAGGTGTTCGGCATTCCGCTGGAACTGGTATCCCACGAGATGAGAAGCAACGCCAAGGCGGTCAATTTCGGCATTGTCTACGGCATTTCCGCCTTTTCGCTGGCGCAGGACATCGGCGTATCCAACGCCGAAGCCTCCGCCTATATCAAGAGCTATATGAGCAAATACGCCGCGATTGCGGATTATATGAAGCGCGTGGTGGACGAAGCCAAAGCCAAAGGCTACGCCGAAACCCTTTACGGCAGACGGCGCTATCTGCCCGAACTAACCGCCTCTAATTTCCAGATGCGCTCCTTCGGCGAACGCGTCGCGCGCAACATGCCGATTCAGGGCACCGCCGCCGATATCATCAAAATCGCCATGATCGCCGTTCACAAGCGGCTCGCGGCGGAGGGCATGCGCTCCCGCCTCATTCTCCAGATTCACGACGAACTCATTCTCGAATGCCCCCGGAACGAAGCCGAAAAAGCCGCCTCTCTGCTCAAGGAAGAAATGGAAAAAGCCGTCTCCCTCTCCGTTCCCCTCACCGTGGACGCGCACAGCGGCGAAAACTGGTTTTTGGCAAAGAGTTGAGCGCTTCGCTGAGTTGAGCGCTTCGCTGAGTTAGGCGCTTCGCTGAGTTAGGCGCTTCGCTGAGTTGATTAGTTAAATAATTGTGTAGTTGAGTCGTTAAGGAGAAAGAAATGGCAAGTTATAAAGATTTAACGGTATGGCAGAAGTCGATGTCTTTAGTCATGGAAGTTTATCGTCTTGTTAAATTGCTGCCAACAGAAGAAAGATTTGCTTTGAGTGATCAAATGCGTCGGTGTTCAGTATCTATTCCCTCCAATATTGCCGAGGGACAGGCACGCAATTCTCATAAGGAATTTATTCGTTTTCTGTGCATCGCTCAAGGTTCAAGAGCCGAATTGGAAACACAAATTCAAATATGTATTCGGTTAAACTACATTACAGAACAACAATCCAAAGTCGCCTTACAGCTTTGTGATGAAATAAGCAGAATGATTCGCGCTTTGATACAAAAAGAAGAAAGCTACAAAAACTAATAGACGCAGCGAGCGAACGCGAGCGCCCAACTCAGCGAGCGAACGCGAGCGCTCAACTCAGCAAGCGAATGCGAGCGCTCAACTCAGCGAGCGAACGCGAGCGCCCAACTCAGCGAGCGAACGAGAGCGCTCAACTCAGCGAGCGAACGCGAGCGTAAAAGGAGGACTGAACCTTGCACATTACGTTTATCTGTACCGGCAACACCTGCCGTTCTCCGATGGCGGAGGGGATTGCCCGAAATATCATCGCACAGGAATATCCCGACAGCGGCGTGACCGTTTCGAGTGCCGGGACGGGGGCATTCGGGGGAGACGCCGCCAGTCAGCATTCGATTGACGTATGCCGCGAAATCGGGGTGGACATCAGCGGACACCGCAGCCAATGCCTCAATCCGGAGATTCTGGAAAAGACCGACCTGTTTGCCGTCATGACGGGAAATCACGCGGCTTTTCTGCGTCGCTGCGGCGTACCCTCCGCACACATTGCAGTGCTGGGCAACATCCCCGACCCTTACGGCGGCAGTGAGGAAATCTACCGCCGCTGCCGCGACAGAATCCACACAGAAGTCCAAAAGCTGCTGCGGCGTGTGATCGGGGAACCGAAACAGGACGCGTCCAACCCTCTGCCGGAAATCGTATGGGAAGAAAAGCCGGACGACGGCGCGAACGAGTCATCCGAATAACGGGGAGAAACGAGGAAACGAGGAACCCATGTCATTAGATCATATTAAAATCGTACCCATGAGCGAGGAACACATCGCGGCGCTGGCGGCGATTGAACAACAGTGCTTTTCTACGCCGTGGAGCGCACAGTCTTTGCGGGAAGAACTGGAAATCCCCTCTGCCGTCTTTCGCGTGGCGCTGGTGGACGGCGCTGTCGCGGGATACATGGGAATGCAGGACGCGGGCGACGTCGCCTATGTCTGCAATATCGCCGTCTCGCCGGACTACCGCCGGCAGGGCGTTGCCACGACGCTGATCGAAGCCCAGTGCAAAATCGCCCGACTTATGATGATACGGGAACTGTCGCTGGAGGTGCGCACTTCCAACCGGGAAGCCCGCGCTTTATATGAAAAAATCGGCTTTCAATATATCGGCACGCGTCCGCATTTTTACAGCCACCCCAGCGAAAACGCCGAAATCTACACCCTGTATCTTTGATTCTTTACCGAAAGGAAATCTGACTCCTATGAATATTTTAGCCATTGAATCCTCCTGCGACGACACCGCCGCCGCTGTTGTCCGCGACGGTCGGGAGGTGCTTTCCTCGGTGGTCGCGTCACAGGTGTTCCGCCATGTGGAATTCGGCGGCGTTGTCCCCGAAATCGCGGGCAGAATGCACTGCGAAGCCATTTCCCGCGTCGTGCGGGAAGCGCTGGAACAGTCGGGAACCGACATGGACGGCATCGACGCGATTGCCGTGACCGCTTATCCCGGTCTCATCGGTTCGCTGCTGGTGGGCGTAAATTTCGCCAAAGGGCTTGCTCTCACCGCCGGCAAGCCGCTCATTCCCGTGCATCATCTGCGGGGGCACATCGCCGCCAATTACATTTCCCATCCCGATTTGCAGCCGCTTTTTCTCTGTCTGGTGGTGTCCGGCGGACACAGCCACATCGTGGAGGTGCGCGGCTATACCGACATGCGCATTATCGGCAGAACGCGGGACGACGCGGCGGGAGAAGCTTTTGACAAGACCGCCCGCACGATGGGTCTTCCCTACCCCGGCGGCGTGCATATGGACAAGCTGGCGGAGGACGGCGATCCGAACGCCTTCACCTTTCCCGTACCGAAGGTCAGCGGCTCTCCCTATGATTTCAGTTTTTCGGGACTGAAAACCGCCGTCATCAACACGATACACAATATGCAGCAGAAGGGGCTGGAAATTCCCCGCGCCGACATGGCGGCTTCGGTGCGTCAGTCGGTCGTGAATATCCTGACTGACAGATTTCTGCTGGCGGCACGCGACACCGGACACACCAAGCTGGTGCTGGCGGGCGGCGTTTCCGCCAATTCCCTGCTGCGCCGCCGCATGAACGAAATCTGCGCCGAGGGCGGCTATGAACTCTATTATCCGGAGCTTTCACTCTGCGGCGACAACGCCGCCATGATCGGCGCGCAGGGATATTACGAATTCCTTAACGGCACCGCCGCCGATATGAGCCTCAACGCCCGCGCGGAACGAAGCATTGAAATTAATGCGTAATTCGTAATGCGTAATTCGTAATGATTGATGCGCCTTACCCAATCAAAAATCACCGACCTTCTCAGTAAAATCCAAGAAAAGGTCGGTGATTTCTCATTATGTACGGTTTACCAATAATTACGCATTACGCATTACGCATTACGCATTACGAATTATCTAAAGACCCAGAGATTTCTGATCTGGTCTTTGATGTCGCTGTATTGCCAGAGTTTTTGGGAATTGGCGCGGCTGTTGCAGTCGTTGATTCTGATTTTGCCGTTTTCCGTGCCTGTCATCACGATGTAATGCCCGGTATCGGTGAAGTCGCCGGGACCCATGATGCAGACAATCGGATTGCCCACCGCGAGATTTTTCATAATGCGCGTTTCGTCCAGCGGAATTTCAATCACTTCCATGCCCAGTTTTTTGCCGCCCTCCGACATCAGCGTCCAGGACGTGCCGTTGCCGGGGATGACATAGCCGTTTCGGGTGCTGAATTCCGCGACGGCTTTTGGATGGAGCGAGGTGTCGTGTGTCAGATAGATCGCCACCATCGAGAGACACGTCGGGCCGCAGCCGCTCAGCGCGATCATGCTGCTGCCGTAGGGTTCACAGCCCCAGCGTTCGTCCCACTGCATGAGCAGCGGCACGCTGTCGGTATGTTCATATTGCGACAGATCAATGTCAAAATCCCTGTCCTTATTGAGCGGATAATGGATCACAAAATCCTCGGTTTCCTTGTTGCGCTCCATCAGGCGCAGCAGCTCCGGCGGATATTCGCTGCGGTCAATATGGTGGACGCGCATGAAGCGTTCCAGCTTGCTCTCGGTGAAGAACAAGCCCCCTTCCCCCATGGAATGCAGCAGCGACAAAGCCGCCGTCATCACCACGACCGCCGTCAGCCAAGCGCCCCACCGCGGGCGCTTTTTTGTTTTACCTGTTGCTTTACCTGTCTTTTTCCTTGCCATTCTACCGTTCCTTTCCAAATTTACAAAATCTTCTCATGAGAACATCTTCATTCTATCACAGGAATCCCTCGTTTTTGTTAAGGAACAGTGCCATGAATTTGACAAGAATATAAAGAATTGTAAACATTTTGACACGGCCGCCTTGCCGCTATGATTGATTTTGACCCTTGGACTTTATCTCGGTGAATGTGTCGCCCTCCACCTTAAAGGAAACCTTTTCCCATTCCTCGCCGGTCGCGTAAACATATTTCATAAAGGTGACAATGCCGTTGCCGCGGTTATCCCCGTTCCAGATCTGCGCGTAAACATACCGCGTGCCGTTTTCGATGGTTTCAAAATTCCCGAGATAGATACCGTAATTCCCGATATAGATCCCATCTTCGGTATGAAGCTCATACAGCGCGTTGCTGACCTCGGGCGATACGCCGTAATCCGACAGTATCTTGAAATCAAAGTCAGCATAATCCCCTATTTTTGCCTCTCTGCCGATTTTTTTCAGATAGCCTTCCGCGTATTTGTCGCACTGGTCGCTGAGCTGTTTTGCCACTTCGTTGTGGCTTCCGGCGGTTTTCATGCTTTTGTCATACTGGGCAAGAACGCTGCGGGGAAACATTTTTTCAACGGATTTCCTGAAATATGCCCCGTCCTCCGGCTCCTGACGGCTTTGGTAACGGTAATGTCCGTCGTCATCCACCGCAAACGTAATCACGGTGGGAACGCAGGAATAACCCGTATTGCTGACCAGATTTCCGTCGCGGAACCCATAGCCCGACGCGCTGCACAGGGCATAGACCGTGACGGCATGATCGCTCTCTTGCATGCCCAGCACCAGATGCCCCTCGCCCGCACATTCGCAGTCGGTCCGCTCCGTCAGACCGCTGACGGCGGCATAATAATAGCGCTCGTCGTCCATCAGAAAATCGGACATGGAAACCTGCATACTGTCAAAAATATTCTCCGCGATTGCGTCGTCCAGCTTCTGCGGCACGTCCACCGCATAGCTTTTCGGACGGGTCAGCAAAACCACGGCAACAGCAGCCGCGACAACCAACGCCGCCACAATCACCCAGACGGCGTTTTTTTTGTTCTTTAACACATTTGCCACTCTCTTTTTGACCGCGATCTCCCCAAATCCTACGGGTACCGCGTTATGAATAAGAAAAGCGCTGTTTTCCTCGGCGCACGCCAGCAGCGCGCGGGAATACGCCTTGCGCTCCTCCTCGCTCCTGCCACGGACGACCTTTTCGTCACAGGCCAGTTCCATATCACGAGCATACAGCACATACGCCAGCCAGATGACAGGATTGAACCAGTACACCGCCGCCAGCACAAAGGCAAAGGCTTTGGTGAGATGGTCCCTGCGCTGCAAATGCGCCGCTTCATGGGCGATCACCTGCCGCTCGGTTTCTCCGCTCATGCCGAACGGGAAATAGATCTTCGGCTTGACCACGCCGCAGAGGAATGCCGTCTGAATGCGGTCGCTGCGATAGATCGGCAGAGTCATTCCCTCCACGGGAACCGCGTCCGCCAGCCTCCTTTTGAGGCGAAGATAGGACCCCGCTCCGTACAGCAGCAGCGCCGCCGCGCCCGTCAGCCACACAGATGCCGCCATTCCAGCCGCCGAAAGCGGCTGATTTGGTACACGGCTGCTCTCCCGCGCCGCGCGCGGCTCCTCCTCGTCGGAGGATACCGCCGCATGGTCGGCGCTGTCCGCGCCATTGCCCACGGCAGGGGATACGGCAGACGGCGGCGGATTCTCCTGCCCCACCGCGTCCGCGCTGTCGGATATCCGCCCGCCGCCGCCCGTTTCCCAGCCCGCTTCGTTCAGCAAACGCGGGAGGGAATGCCCCGTCGGCATGAGACTGAACTCGCTTTCGATGGCAAAGGGACAGGTGAGCTTCACCGCCACCAATGCCCACATCAGGCAATGCGTCCATTTGGGCGCGCTGCGGAACACCAGCCGCATGGCAATCACCGCCAGCACCACCACGCACCCCTCAAGACTCCTGCTCAGCACTTGCAAAAAGATTTGTTCCATATTGTTCTTTCCCTTTTACGCAGTTTTGTCGATGACTTTGAGATAGTTATTTCCGTATCGGAGGCACTGACGGTTGAGTTCCGCGTTCAGCAGTCCCCATCCCAAACCTTCCGACAGCATCATCCGATTCGCCACACCGCGCGGAAGCCTTTCATCCATGAACGCCGCATATCGGTCACCGTCGCCCGCTTCCTCAAAATCGCGCAGAATATATTGTCCGTTTTCGTCAATGGCAAATGTCATTCGCGCGGGAATTCTAACAGAACCGGAAGCTTCGGTCAATTGCCCCTCCTGCACGCCATAGGAGATCAAGCTATACATAACATATACTTCCAGCGTGTTTTCGTCTTTTTTGGTACCGAATATCCGGTGTCCTTCTCCTGCGCATTCGCCTAACATCAGGCTTTTTGCAGCGTCTCCGTAGCGATAGACCTGACCGTCAATCGTAATCTCCGTTATTGGCACATCATTTTCCTCAAATATTGCCTCTGCGACGGCTTGGTCTAATGCGCTTTTATAAAAGGCCCCTTGCTGTGTGAGCAGCGTCACTGCCGCGACTGTCATCACAATTAATACCGCGACAATCATCCACACGGTACGCTTTTTATTGTTGAACACATTGGCAATCCGC
>CAMHAV010000073.1 GCA_946182865.1 uncultured Clostridia bacterium | reverse complement strand
AACTGCGGCAGTTGGCAGTGCTGAGAAATCTGAAAAAACTGGATGTGAGCTTTTGTCAGGTTTCAGATGAGGATTATGACTATTTGAAAAAGCACCTTCCCGAATGCGATATTTTACGCATACTTTCTTTTGATGAAAAGGATTATGGCAGTGAAGTGGAGACTATCAAGCTGTCAAAGAATATTTCCGATCAGGAATTGGAAAGGGTGCGGTATTTTCCTCATCTGAAGGAAATAGATGCTACGACGTTTACAGATCTTGAGGCCATTGAGGTGCTGAAGGAAAAATTTCCCCAGTACCGCATCAAATGGAGTTTTCAAGTGATGGGAGTTAAAACCTATTCCACCGTGGAGACGTTGGATTTACGTGGAAAGAAGGTTACCCTGGATCAGGTCAGAGAAGCACTAACCAGCAGCAAAATGGCGTATTTTTATGATCTGAAAGCGGTCGATCTGTGTGGGTGTGGTTTGACCAATGCACAGATGGAAGATCTGGAACGACAGTTTTCCGATCTCAAATTTATTTGGAATGTGTATGTTCGTGGTGTGCCTGTACGAACGGATGTGAAGGTATTTTCGACTATGTATTCTTCACTGAAATACTCTGAGAATGATCTCGCGCCAGTTTTCAAATATTGTACAGAGTTAGTGGCGTTGGATCTGAGTAATAATAGGATTCAAGAATTAAAGGGAATAGGAAATCTGAAACAGCTTCGTGCACTGACGGTTACACACAATCCGCTCAGAAAATTTCCTGAGCTGAAGCAGTTGTCCAATCTGGAGTACCTTGAAGCTGACGACACCTATGTGACTAATATCAGCTGCCTTACCGATCTTCAGAATCTCAAATATGTCAATCTTTATGGACGAATTGGTTCGGGACTATGGGTGAAAGATATTTCGCCTCTGGAAAATCATTCGCAGCTCAGTCTTGCTGTCTTTGACAGCACAGTGTCAGAAGGTGCCCGCAACGATTTCTTCCGTTCCAATCCCGATTGTACGGCGGAGTTTTCGGCATTCATGAAAGACAATGCTTTGTATAACAAAACATGGAATGAAAACCCATATCGCAAAGCGCTCTATCAGGCTTATCGGAAATGGGATAAAGTGACAGACTATGATCCGGTCGGCGAAGAATTTGTTTTTGCCACAGAAACACAATAATAAGACAGTTCCCCTCGGGCAGGAAGTAAAGAGAGTACCTGCACGAGGGGAACTTTTATGTGAATCAGAATTACAGATTATTGCCGCGGGTGATGATCTCACTCCATTCCACGGGGCCGATGGCGCCGTTTTGCTCGATGCCGAGCTGCCTCTGGAGGGCGAGCACGGCGCTGCGGGTCGCGTCGTCAAATACACCTGTGACATTCACGTTGGGGATTTGCGGGTCGTTCCGGGAGATGACGTTAAGATAGCGCTGGATAATGCGCACACTTTCCCCGGTGTCTCCCTGCACCAGAAAGCGGCCGGGGTAAGGCTCGCCGATGGCGCTCTGGTAATCGGGGGGCAGTTCGCTGACCGCCGCCCGGTAGGCGGCTTCCAGCGTGCGGAAGGTACTTTGTCCGACAATGCCGTCCACTGTCAGTCCGTAGAGCGACTGGAAGGTATAGACCGCGTCGCGGGTCTGTTCCCCGAAATAGCCTGTGATGGGAATGGGGGGAAGGGAGGGGAAGAAGTAGCCGAGAAAGGCGAGATAATACTGCACCGCCTCCACATCCACGCCGCTGTCGCCCAGCTGCAAAGCGCGGGTGTAGCGGCGCTCCACCTCGGAGATTTGCAGCCCTTCGCCCGCCACATCCGAAAGGCGCTTGACGGCGGAGAATACCTGCTTGATTTTATACCATGTCGCCTTGCCGACAACGCCGTCGGGTTCAAGGTTGAAAATCTCCTGAAAAGCGGTCACCGCCTGCTCGGTTTCAAAATCATACACGCCGGTGAGCTGGGTAATGGGAGGAAGGGCGGGGTAATTGCGGCGGATGGTGTTCAGCTCCCGCTTGATGGTCAGCACATCGTCCCCGAAGGAACCGCGCCGCAGCAGCGTGCCGGGATAGGAAGGCGTGTTGTTGGCGACAGGCGCGTCGCGAACCAGCTGAATGTTGTCCCCAAAATAGTATTGCAGGATTTCAAAGGCGGTAAAACCCTGATTGGCGAGACGGACGCTGCCCCATTGGGACAGTCCGCTGCACTGGGTATAGACGCCGTCGCAGAACTGCGCGTAAAGCGGGACAATGCTGCCGTAGCGCACGATGTAATTGTTGAAGATTTCGTCCACGATCTGGCTGATGTTGTCGAAAATCTGCCCATTGGGGACAAAGGCCTGGTCGTACTGGGTGTTGTTGGTGATGTCGAAGTCGTAGCCGCGGCTGGGGTAATATTCGGTGTAGACTCGGTTGAGCGCGAAGGTGATCTGCGCGAGTATGTTGGCGCGAAGGGCGGCTTCCGGCCAGTTGGGGTAAATCTCGCTGGACGCGACGTTTTTGATGTATTCGGTAAAACTCACGGTGATGTTTTCCGCCTCGTCATTGGGGCGACCGAGATGCACCGTGATGGTCTGGGGAATTACCGGAACAGGCGCCATTTACATCCCCTCCGATCTCTGCTTGGCGATGGGGGTGAGCGTCACGGGCAGAATGGTTTCGATGCGGTCGTAGACCGTGATGCGCTTGTCAAGCACCATCTGAAAATCGGGGTGATAGAGCGATATGAGATAATGGGCTTCGTCCGCGTCGGATCGTTCGGGCGCGAGCATGAGATCCTTTGACTTGGCGGGGAGAATCATATTGTCCACAATGCCGGAGGAATCGGTGACGTCGTGATAGAGCGAGTACCGCACACCGTCGGAATACACCGCCACATCCACCTCCACGCCTGCCACAGGGAAGGCTTCAAAGGCGGCGCTGATCTGTATCTTGAGCGAGCCGCGTCCGGGATTTTCGCTGATGTATTCGTCATATTCCGGCTTGAAGGGGGATACGCCGGGTTGGATAGGGCTGCCGCTGCTGCTTTGGTTGTAGTTGGGTTCATACATTTCGTAATCTCTCCTTTCGGTTTTCCTTACCATAGTATGGCTTATGGGTATGAAATGTGAAGCGTTTGAAAAAATTTGAAAAAAATGTCATTAATTTAACAAAAAGGTTTGAAATTACGGAAGATATGATGTATAATAAAAGCAGACTCGGGCGGAACAACCGCAGAGCAAAAAAATATAGTTTTGGAGAGTGACTGTAATGCCTCTGGTAAACGCAAAGGACATGCTGATCAAAGCAATGGAAGGCAAATATGCCGTTGGTCAGTTCAACATCAACAATCTCGAGTGGACGAAGTCCATACTTCTGACCGCGCAGGAGCTGAAAGCTCCGGTCATCCTCGGTGTCTCTGAGGGCGCAGGCAAGTATATGTGCGGTTACAAGACCGTTGTCGGTATGGTAAAGGGCATGATCGAAGAGCTGAACATCACCGTTCCCGTCGCGCTGCACCTTGATCACGGCACATTCGAGGGCGCAAAGGCCTGCATCAACGCCGGCTTCTCGTCCATCATGTTCGACGGTTCCCATTATCCGATCGAGGAGAACCTCGAAAAGACCAAGATTCTTGTCAACGCCTGCGAAGTGCTCGACCTTTCTCTCGAAGCCGAAGTCGGTTCCATCGGCGGCGAAGAGGACGGCGTTGTGGGTATGGGCGAATGCGCCGATCCCGCAGAGTGCAAGCAGATTGCTGATCTCGGCGTGACCATGCTCGCCGCAGGTATCGGCAACATTCACGGCAAGTATCCCGAAAACTGGCCGGGTCTGAGCTTTGAGACGCTCGAAGCCGTCAAGAAGACCGTCGGTGACGTTCCGCTGGTACTCCACGGCGGCACAGGCATTCCCGCCGACCAGATCAAGAAGGCCATCTCCCTCGGCGTTGCCAAGATCAACGTCAACACCGAGTGCCAGCTCGCATTCCAGGAGGCCACCAGAGCCTACATCGAGGCGGGCAAGGACCAGCAGGGCAAGGGCTTCGACCCCCGCAAGCTGCTCGCTCCCGGCGCACAGGCCATCCGCGACATGGTCAAGACCAAGATGGAAATCTTCGGCTGCATCGGCAAGGCGGAGTAATTTCTCAATTCGGAATGCGGAATTCGGAATGATTTCGCATGACAACAGACAACAATCCCCGCGCGGCGCGTCACTTTTGGTGACGGATGTGCGGGGATTTTTTTGGGGGTTACGCAGGATAGAAGCGTTTATTGGAGTTCAAAAGTTTTAACAACCTTTTTGTCGCTGAATGAAATCAATTCGCTTACTTCGATCTCCACCGGGTTCTTCTTATCATTCAGAACAAACGCGCTCTGCACCTTGATGGTTTTGCCGGGCTTGATATCTTTCATTTTTTCGTCGGAGTCATATGTTTTTGAATCCATAATGATAGCTGATTCGAGTTCTATCCCGTCCTGAAACGCCTTGTCGGAAAGTGCAAACATGAAATTGGCAGCTTCATCACTGTTGTTGGTAAACTGATAGTTGATGACAATAGCGGAATTTCCCTCATAGTCTTTTGTTATTTTTGCGGAAAGGATTTCTACCTCATAATCACCCAATATACCCTTGTTCTCCAAATTGTTTTTACTGGATTCCTTTTCATTTGTATCGGTTTTTTCTGAGTTGCTGACCTTACTGACGGCTGAATCGTTTTTTGAAGAATCACCGCCAAAACAGGCTTTCATCATGAGGAGCAGTACAACAACTGCAATGGCAATCATCCACCATTTGATTTTTTTCTTTGGCTGCTGAACAGGGATAGGATATCCTGCCGGTTGATATGTCGGTGACGTAGTGGGGGCGTTTGCCGCTTGCTTTGCTGCAAAATTGGCGTTGCAGTTCGGACAAACGGAAATGCCGTCTTGAATGGGTTGTCCGCAGTTGGGACAGTTAAATTGTGCCATAGTATGGTTCCTCCGTTTTCTATGTATTTCGGAATGCTTGTTCACATCCTATTTAATATTATCACGAAATGTGAAATTTGTCAAGTTATGTGAAGAATCAAATGACATAAATTTATAAATATTTGATTTTCATGATTTTTCATGTTAAAACATTGACAAATTCCCCGAAATGGTAGATAATATACCTTATACAAAACTTTAACGCAAGGGAGTTTTTTGAATGGGTTACACAATCGCGGAAAAAATCATCAAGGCGCATCTCGTAGAGGGCGAAATGGTGCAGGGAACCGATATCGGTCTGCGCATCGACCAGACCCTCACTCAGGACGCGACGGGTACCATGGCGTATCTCGAATTTGAGGCCATGGGCGTTCCCCGTGTCAAAACCGAGCGCTCGGTGGCATATATCGACCACAATACCCTCCAGACCGGTTTTGAAAACGCGGACGACCACCGCTTCATTCAGAGCGTTGCCAAAAAGCACGGCATTTATTTCTCCCGTCCCGGCAACGGCATCTGTCATCAGGTGCATCTCGAGCGGTTCGGCATCCCCGGCAAGACGCTCATCGGCTCCGACAGCCACACCCCCACGGGCGGCGGCATCGGTATGCTGGCGATGGGCGCGGGCGGTCTTGATGTCGCCGTGGCCATGGGCGGCGGCACCTATTACATCACTATGCCCAAAATGGTGCGCATCAATCTGACCGGCAAGCTCTCTCCGTGGGTCGCCGCGAAGGATATTATTCTCGAAGTGCTGCGCAGAATGTCCGTCAAGGGCGGCGTGGGCAAGATCATCGAGTACGGCGGCGAGGGCGTGAAAACCCTGTCTGTCCCCGAACGCGCCACTATCACCAACATGGGCGCGGAACTCGGCGCGACCACCTCGGTGTTCCCCTCCGACGAAATCACCAAGGCGTTCCTCAAAGCGCAGGGTAGAGAGGGCGACTGGACGGAGCTGAAAGCCGACGACGACGCGCATTATGACGAGATTCTTGAAATCAACCTCAGCGAACTTGGGCCGATGGCGGCGGCGCCCCATATGCCCGACAACGTCAAGACCATTGACGAACTCAAAGGGCAGAAGATCGACCAGGTGCTGATCGGTTCCTGCACCAACTCCAGCTATCTCGACCTCATGCGCGTGGCGTATATTCTCAAGGGCAAGACGGTTCACCCCGACGTGAGCCTCGGCATCGCCCCCGGTTCCAAGCAGGTTTACAATATGCTGGCGCAGAACGGCGCGCTGGCGGACATCATCGCGGCGGGCGCGAGAATCCTCGAATGCGCCTGCGGCCCCTGCATCGGCATGGGACAGTCCCCCAATTCCAAGGGCATCTCCCTGCGCACTTTCAACCGCAACTTTGAGGGACGTTCCGGCACCGCCGACGGTCAGATTTATCTCGTATCTCCCGAAACGGCAGCCGTTTCCGCCATTGCGGGCGTATTCACCGACGCGCGCGAGCTGGGCGACGCGGTGGAAATCCCCATGCCGGAGCAGTTCCTGATCAATGACAATATGATTGTTCCTCCCGCCCCTGTGGAGGAGATGGACAGCGTGGAGATTCTGCGCGGCCCCAACATCAAGCCCTTCCCGGCCAGCGAACCGCTGCCGGAGAGCATTGCCGCCAAGACCCTGCTGAAGGTGGGCGACAACATCACGACCGACCACATCATGCCGGCCGGCGCGAAGATTCTGCCCTACCGTTCCAATATTCCCTACCTCTCCAATTTCTGCTTCGCCGTGTGCGATCAGGACTTTGCCGCCCGCTGCCGTGCCGAGGGCAAGGGCATCATTGTCGGCGGCAGCAACTACGGTCAGGGTTCCTCCCGCGAACACGCCGCGCTCGTGCCGCTTTACCTCGGCATCAAGGCGGTTATCGTGAAGTCTTTCGCGAGAATCCACCTTGCCAATCTTGTCAATGCGGGCATCGTGCCGCTCACCTTTGTCAACGAGGCGGATTATGACGCCATTGACCAGATGGACGAGCTGGAAATTCCCGACATCCGCGAACTGGTCGGCAAATCCGAAATCACGGTTCTCAACAAGACCAAAGGCACAAGCTTCCAAGTCAACTGTCAGATCTCTGAGCGCCAGCGCGATATCATTCTCGCCGGCGGTCTGCTCGACTACACCAGAGAGAGCGTAAAATAAATCATGGAAAAGAACAAAAAAATTTCAATGTCGGTCATTCGCCGCCTTCCCCGGTATTACCGCTTTTTGCTCGAACTGAAAAACAGCGGGGAGCTGCGCGTTTCGTCGCATGATCTGGCGGCCAAAATGGGGTCTACCGCATCGCAGGTGCGGCAGGATCTCAACTGCTTCGGCGGCTTCGGACAGCAGGGGTACGGCTATGACGTGCCCAAGCTGTTTGAAGAGATTCGCGTCATCCTCGGACTGGAGCATGACTATAAGGCCGTGCTGCTGGGCGTGGGCAATCTCGGACGCGCGGTCATCAATCATATTTCGTTTGAAAACCACGGCTTTACGCTCATGGCGGCGTTCGACAGCAATCCTTCCCTCATCGGCACCGAAATCAGGGGCATGACCGTGCGGGACGTGGCGGAGCTGGAAGAATACTGCGGGGTCAATCGGATGGACGCGGCGTTTCTCTGCCTGCCAAAGGAAAGCGTGGAGCAGCCGGGCGAGATTCTCTACCGCAGCGGCGTGCGCGCCTTCTGGAATTTCAGCCACTTTGACCTCGCCATGAAATACCCCGACGCCATTGTGGAAAATGTGCATCTCAGCGACAGTCTGATGACGCTCCGCTACCGCATGAACGACAGCCGCAGCGAGGATAAAGCATAACATGATAGAATAAAAACCGTTGTGTAGCAAGGGTAAACCCTGCACACAGCGGTTTTGTGTTTGTCGGTTATGATGGTTTACGTATCAGTCCCATATCATTCGGTATTCGCTGGCAACGGTTTCTCCTTGCAGCATATCCGTGGGAACAAGAAACAGGAAGAACTGCTCAAAGAAATCCGCAGACGCGAATACCAACAGGGAATAGGAGAGAGGTTCCACGGCCTTTTGCAGCGTTTCAAAAAAGATCTCCGGTTCGTCTTCGTCGTATGTGTCGGTGTTTTCGAGCGTTACGCCGGAGCGCCGCGCCGCAAATGCGGCCACCGTCTCACCTGCATCCTCATCGTAAGCGCCGATTTCCAGACATTGACCGTGTACTGCCAAGTAACCTAAAAGAAACAGCTCGTCCGAAATATGGCTGCCTTCTGCCAGAAAATCAGCATACTCCTCGGCGGAAAACACGGGCGCGATGATTTTTAAGATATGGCTCAATTCGTCGTAGGCTGATATTTCACGGGAACGGAGCAAGGTGAGCAAGTACTGCGCGTTTTGATATTCACTGTCGCCTAGCAACAGGCGGGAAAAATCTGTCAGAGTCATGACAATGTTCTCCTGTTTTTTCTGCTGTATTGGGTTAATTGTCCCCCTCAATATCGGCAAAGATATCGGAGAATTCGATGATAATGTCGTTGGCGGTCATGGAGTGCTGGGAATAATCCTCCGCCGCTTTGTCGCCGGCTCTGCCGTGGATATGTACCGCGCAGGCGGCGGCGTTTTCGGGATCCATGCCCTGCGCGAGCAGCGAACCGAGCAGACCGGCCAGCACGTCGCCGCTGCCCGATTTGGACATGCCGGGATTGCCGGTGAGGTTGATCAGAATGCGTCCGTCAGGCGTGGCGCAGACGGTATTCGCGCCTTTCAGCACCATGTAAACCCCGTAGGTCATGGCAAAAGAGGAAGCCACTTCCAGACGCTGCGACTGCACTTCGTCGTTGGTCTTGCCAACCAGACGCGCCATTTCGCCGGGGTGAGGGGTCATGACAATGGGGGCCTTGGCCTCACCCAGCACGCCGAGATTGTCCTTGATGGCGTTGAGTCCGTCCGCGTCGATGATGATCGGTACTTCGGCGCTGCGGATAACCGCCTCCACCACGGCGGTTACGTCTTTGCCCTTGCCCATGCCGCAGCCGATCATCACGGCGGTGGCACTCTTCATTTTTTCCAGAATCTGCGGGATGGCGTTGGCGGAGATGGTGCCTGTCTCGCTGCTCTCCAAAAGCGTGTAGACAGGGTCGATCAGGTTGGCCGCCACAATGGGATAGACTTCCTTGGTGACTGCCATTTCCACCATGCCCACACCCGACATGGCGGCTGCCTTGCCCGCAAAGGTGGCGGAACCCGCCATGCCCAGACTGCCGCAGACACACAGCAGCTTGCCGAAGGTTCCCTTGTGGGTGTTTCTCTCGCGTGACGGGAAGCAGGCGCGCACCGCGTTGTATTCGATCGTGGAGATATGATGCTCCTGTTCCTGAATCATATGTTCGTCTATGCCGATCATGGAAACATGCACATGGCCGCAGTAATCGACCGCGGGATAGATGACATGTCCCGGCTTTCGGGTGGAGAAAGTGACAGTGTAATCGGCCATCACACAAGCGCCCGACACCTCGCCCGAATCGGAGTCAACGCCGCTCGGCACATCCACCGAGATCACGGTGGCTCTGGCTGTGTTAATCATGTCGATGACTTCTTTGAGCGTGTCGCTGACCGTGCCATGAAAACCCACGCCGAAAATCGCGTCCACGATGATATCGGCGGCCTCGATGGTCTTGCGGAATTCCTGCTTTTCATCCTCCTCGACATAGGAAAGCGTTTTAATGCCCGCTTCCTCGCTCTCGTCGAGAAAATGATACGCGTCCTCGGTGGTGGGCATGCCCAGCGCCAGCAGCACGCGCACTTTCGCGCCGCCGTCGAGCATTCTGCGCGCCACGGCGAAGCCGTCGCCGCCGTTGTTGCCGCGTCCGCAGACCACCGCGACGGATTTGTTGTTGACGCCGATGCGGTCATTGATGAAACGGAATACCGCTGTTCCGGCGTTTTCCATGAGCTTGGTGTGGGCAAATCCGCCGTCGGTGACGGCGAAATCTTCCAGTTTTTTGGTTTGTTCGTTGTTGAGAATAATCATAAAATGTCTCCTCCCAAAATAAGAAAGAAGGGACAAGCCGCCTTTTGCAGGGCGCCCGTCCCGGTGCCGAATGGTTTAATCATTTATGATGCATCAATTGTGAAAACATGCTGATTACTGATTGGTCTTTTTTTCCCTGAAAGCTTCGCGATAGACAGTGGCGCTGACATAGGGCTTCATCGCGTCCAGAAGCTTTTGATTGGGCGTGAAAAGAATCACCGTGTTGCCTTCGGTTTTCTCATCTTTGCAGTAGAGAAACATCGTGTTGGGATCATCTTTGCCGACAGAATAGTCCTTGACGGCGCTGGCTTTGAGGGTGTTGACAATGTCGGGGTCATACTTTCCCATTTTTTCGACGGTCTTGACGTTGATTTCGACCATGTTTTTTCTGTTGCTTCGTGCGAGGATTCTGTCTATTGTCATCTCGCCGTTGACAAAGGTGTATTCAAATTCCACCATCATTACTAAACGCAACAGATAAATGGTAACTGCCATTGTGCAAAGGAATAAAATGGAGGGCAGCATGCCGGTGAAATCAGCAATGGCTCCTACAGCCAAAAGAGTAATTGATAATCCAATGCCTGCCGCCAAGATGCCGATAATTTTGGCGATTTGCACCACGTTGAGCTTCCTCTTAACCAAGCATTCGCAAACGATATCGCTGAACATTTGAAATAACAGCTCCTTTGTAAAAAGTAGTTTCTTCTATTATAGCACACTTCCCTTTTGAAAACAACATTTTTTTTAATATTTTGATAAAAAGACTGTCCTTTCCGTTCACTGTTTTGCAAAACAGGAGAAGAAAAATCATACTGTCCCTGTTAGGTTCATATAATTTAATATATCTTTTCAGTTTGTTAATAATTTCATCAGATTATTGTCATGCTTTTGGGTGTATAATGAATAACAGAAAAAGTTTTGATTTTTTTTAAAATCACCTTGATTACAGCGGGGAATTGATGTAGAATAGTGTTACACGGAGGTGTTTATTTATGGATGAAACTATGACCTTCTCCATTGAACAGGATCACGCGGAAGAAATGAAAACTCTTCTCAAAATTGTCTATGATGCGCTCAAGGAAAAAGGCTACAACCCGGTTAACCAGATTGTCGGTTATCTCCTGTCGGAGGATCCGACTTACATTACGACGCACGCTAATGCGCGCAGCATTATTCGCAAGATTGATCGGGATGATTTGCTTAGTGAACTTGTGAAATCCTATCTCGACGATGAAGCATGATAGAACAATGTGACAATGGGACAAGTCGGCGGCTTTTCATTGGTGTATGATGTAAAGCTGCCGTTTTTCTTTTCCTTTAAAAGGAAATATGCCTTGTTACATGGAATGAATGGGATTTTCATTGGAAGGTGTTTACATTTTATTTTCTATATGATATAATATTATTTACAAGATGATACAATCCAAGGAGGTTATTACAATGGAAAACAATTATCTTTGCTATAAAGGTCGTCCGCTGGTCCGCAGCGGCAATGAGATGTATTTCGGCAACATGAGCGACAAGTACATTATCCTCATCAAGGAGCTGGCCACCAAAAAGGTCAATGAGGTGGATGTTGGCACCAAGTTTGAAATTCAGTTGCTCTTTACCGACCCGGACATTAAAGGCAGGGGCAAGATCAAGGATACCAGCACCAAAGCTTCTTTTTCCGATGCGCTGGAACTCGCCGAAGCATGGCTCAACCGATTTAACGCACAGAAATAAAATGACAGCATAAAATCCCGACAGGTTGAAAAAATACCTGTCGGGATTTTGTTAGTTGCGCTTCGTATGCTCTGCATGCAGTCCGTGCTCGGTCAAAAAGGTAAAAAAATCCGAAGATTGAGGAAGCACGGCGTTTGCCTCATGGTCATAAATGCCGATCATTTCGGTGCAGGATCCGTGTTCCACAAGGAAGCCGCCGAGGTCGCCGGTTTCAAAATCCACCGCCGGCAGGAATGCGTGGGTCTGTATCCACTCCGCGGTAACATTTTTTGTCAGGCTATGCCTGCTGTGAGGGTCACAGGAGTACACGAGAAGAAAGCCGAAGCAGCCTCCGCCGTATGTTTGAAGAAAAGCCTTGTAGCTTTCGGGCAATGCGATTTGCAATAGTGCTTCCGTTTGGGCGATGGCTTCATCAGAGGGAATGCTGTCGGAGGGCAGTCCGAATAAAACCGGACGCTGCCGCCTTGCTTTTTCCACCGTTTCGCAAAATTCGTTGAAAACCATCGGCCTCACTCCCTTGTAATGTCGTCGAATTCCCCGTTGCAGGCGGCGCGAAGGTCATTGGGCGCGAGCTTCAGTTGGACGCCCAGCTTGCCGCCGCTCACGATCATGGCGTCCAGCGCTTGCGCAGTGTCGGCGATGCGGGTGACATACTGCTTCTTCATGCCGACAGCGGTGCAGCCGCCGCGGATGTAGCCTGTCACGGCATTGATGTCTTTAACGTGCAGCATGGCGACGGATTTTTCTCCCACCGATTTGGCGGCCTTTTTCATATCCAGTTCCGCTTCGATGGGAATGACGAAAACAAAATACTGCTTGCTGGCTCCCTGCGCGACAAGCGTTTTGTAAACGATTTCGTGGGGAAGACCCAGAAGATCCGCGATCTGCACGCCGTCCACAAAATCCTTGCACTCATAGGTTTTGGTTTCATAAGGAATTTTCATGCTGTCAAGAATGCGCATGGCGTTGGTCTTGACCTCTTTGTTTTTTGCCATAGTGTCTTTCTCTTTCTATACCAAATGGAATAGCGGTGCTGTCCTGTATCCGACGGACAAGACTGCTTTGTGTACGATTCCATTTTACCACACGAATCACACGCCGTCAATCTCTGATTTGAGCCAAAAATGAGTAAAAATGAGTATAATATCCCGGTTCTGCAAGTCAGTCATATACGGCATGTTTGGCAACTTAGGATGTGGTACGCTGTTCTTATGATATAAGAATAGCATAAGGCGCAAAAAGTTTCAATACGCCCTGTTGCATGATGAATCATGAATGATTTGTAAAAATCCATATTTTCTCACAAAAAAATTGATTTTTCTCTTGACATAATATTATACAAGTGTATAATATTATTAGCAGGAGATAATCGCCTGTCAATTCATCATGAGAGAAGGAAGATGTATGAACATCAAAAAGCTGGGAGACGCGGAGCTGGAAATCATGGAGGTGTTGTGGGACTCCTCAGAGCCGCTTACGTCGGGGTATATTCTGGAAAGAATCCGTCCCACCCGGAAATGGGCTTTGTCCACCCTGATGGCGACGCTTGCGCGGCTGACGGAAAAGGGCTTTGTCTATTGTGACCGCTCCACAAGAACCAACTATTATTCGGCTGTAATCACGGCGGAAGCCTATCGCGCGTCGGAAGGAACCTCCTTTATCCGCAAATTGTACGGCGGCTCCGTGAAGCGTCTGGTCGCCAGTCTGTATGATTGCAGAGAAATTGACCAAAACGACATTGCCGAGCTTCGTGCCTTTCTGGACGAACTGGAAAGGAAGGAATGACCGTGTTGATAAACAGATTGCTTGATTTGCTGGAAGTGTCCATTGCCACGTCGTTTCTTATTCTTCCGTCGTGTCTGGCCTCCGGAATCATCAACAGACGTTATGGGGCGAAATGGAAATATTATATATGGCTGCTGCTGGCGGTTCGTCTGATGATCCCTTTCAATCTGCCGGTTGTAAACGGCTTTTCGATTTTTCCGGATTTGTCGCAGCGGCAACAGGTTCAGACGCAGGAACAACCGATTCAACATCAAGCCGATGCCGACAGTCAGACGGAGACAGTGCAAGAGCAGGCGCAGCAGACATACGAGCCTTCGGCCTCCATTGACGTTACGGAAGAAATCATTGACGCACAACCCGCTTTCGCGCTGAACGTGGCTGTCATTGCGGCATTCGTGTGGTGCATTGGCTTTTGTGTATTTTCGACTTATCAACTCTGCGCGTATTATGCCTTCCGGCGGGGGATTTTGATGGATGGAAGGGCGTGCGAAAACAACAGCATCCATGAGCTTGTCGTCAGAACAGGCAATGCAATCGGGCTGCGTCAGACAATCCCTGTTATCGTCAGCCACAAAACAAATTCCCCTATGATTTTCGGAATATTTCGCCCTGTGCTGGTCATACCGCGCGAGGATTATTCTTCTACGGAACTCAATATGATTGTGCGGCATGAACTGACGCACTGCAAAAGGCATGATATCGCTTTCAAAATGCTTCTGACAGCGGTCAACGCACTGCACTGGTTCAATCCGATTGTGTACCTGATGGTGCATGAAGCAAACGCTGATATCGAACTGTGCTGCGACGCGGACGTCCTGCGAAACGCGGATGCCGTGCAGCGAAAGGCGTATGCGGAATCTATTCTATCGTCAATGGCGCATATGAAAGGCTTAGTGCCTGTTTCGACTTGCTTTTGTCATG
>CAMHAV010000072.1 GCA_946182865.1 uncultured Clostridia bacterium | reverse complement strand
AGGTATCCCTTTCGAAAATTTGCATTCGACACGAAATTAACTTTATTTTATCATACAAATCAGCAAAAATCAATATATTTTAAATAATTTATTAAATTAATTTATTCCATCTATCTTTGTCATTATTTGTTTAATAATATCCAGTTTTAAGAAATTAAGGCTTATCAATTCATTAATATTATGAAAATAATAATTCAGATGCTCCACTAACAACAAACAAGCAGACGTACAAACAAACGCCTGCTTGTTTTGTTAATTATTTTCCCACTGTCAAAATGCAACATGACGCCGATCAACTTTCAAACGGGAAGCGGTAGTCAAGCTGACACTCGTCACGCAGGGCGATGAATTCTTTCTGAATCGCCTCGCCCACGGGAACGCCCTTGTCCTTGCGCTCCTGCCATGCGAGATACTCCTTCTCCCCCGCCGTATAAATGCGTTCGGCCCCGGGCGCCTTTTCGGAACCGCGAAGTTCTCGGCAGATTTCGCCCGCCGTGTGGCGGAACGTATCCAGCCCCATAAAGAATTCGGGGTTAATCACAAAGAAGAAATGCCCCAAGCGGTACATCTGCCTGTTGCCGTCGGCATCCTTGCCGCTCAGTTCCTTCATAAAGGGACCGCCTGCCAGCGCCGCCGAAAGAATCTCCACAATCGTGGTGAAGCCGTAGCCCTTGTGACCGCCGGTTTCCTCTCCGATGCCTCCCAGCGGCAGCAGGGAACACTGCCCGGCGCGCAGGTCCCTGAGAATCTGACCGGAATCGGTCATCGTCCCGCCCTGTTTGTTGACCACTAAGCCTTCCGGTGTGGACTTCCCCATGCGCTGATAAAACTCGATCTTGCCGTTTTGCACGATTGAGGTAGCGCAGTCAAAATTGAAAGGGAACGCCTCATCGGTGGGCATGGTAAACGTAAGCGGATTGGTACCCATCATCGGTTCCACGCCAAAGGTCGGTGCGACAGAGGGACGGGCGTTGGTGCCGGTAATACCGATCATGCCCGCCTTTTCCGCCATCGTCGTCCAGTATCCCGCGATGCCGTAGTGAGTGGAATTGAAAATGGTGCCGCCGGCCATACCGTAAACACGTGCTTTTTCAATGAGCCGTTCCATCATGCGGTAGCTCGCCACCATCCCCATACCGTTGTTGGCGTTCATCACCACCGTAGTAGGGGTTTCCTTGACAATCTCAATCTTTGTCTCCGGCAGCAGCGTGCCGTTTTTGATGCGGTCCAGATAGATCGGCTTGAACCGATTGCAGCCGTGGCTCTCGATACCTCTGCGGTCGGATTCGAGCAGCACATCTGTGCAGATTTTCGCGTCTTCCTCCGGCACACCGTAAGCTTTAAATACGTCGGTCATAAATCCGCTGATCATATCCCACGGAATATACGGTCTGGTTTCCATCATTTCAACCTCCATTTTCTATGCAATTGGTTATTTCTTGCAATAAGCTGAACAATTTTTTTATTCTTTTATCGTTCCGCTTTGTATATATTTATTATAATCGCATGGTATGCGAATGTCAAGGAAATTTGCGGATAGTCCATAACACATCTGCTGTCTGTTGATCAAAATGCGAAAGGGACACAAAAGATTTCCCGGTAAATTGACAAAACAAGATTGACGTTTTTTTCATCCTATGATACAATAACAGTACAACCATCATCAGGAGGAACCTTGCCATGAGATGCGGTCATTGCGGAAAAAAAATAAAAGACAACGCCAAATTCTGCACATATTGCGGACATTATATCGTTGAACCAAACACCATCCCAAAAAAGAGCGGCGGCTATCTGGCTGCTATTCTTTCACTGATAACGGTGATTGCCATTCTCGTATCGGGCAGCGTATGGCTTGTCATGAAAGAACTCTATCCCGCCAAAAACGTGTCCGCCTCCGATCTGTCCCCCATCTCCTTTGACACCGACGGAACGCGAACGGACGATAAGCTGGTCGGCACATGGCGCTGTACTGACCGTACCGCCGCTGATTATAAAGCAACGGATTATGGCATTGAAGTAAATATCCTCCTCCATATCCAATCCGACGGCACGTTCCGGATAGACTATACCATGACCAACACGGGAGTGGTAGCGGTGCAGCTCACGTCCGGCGGCACTTATATTGCCCAAAAAGGCAACATCCGATTTCGTCCCGATTCGGTCAGCACTGACAGCGAATTTCTCAAAAAACACGGCGCACAGCCCACATTCCGCTATCAGGCCTATGAAACTGTGATGGAGCTGGTTTATGAGAACGGCAAAACGGTAGTTTTTAATCGCGAAGAGTAATGCTTAACGAAAAAACGAATGACATCCCTCCGCTGCGAGGATTGTCATTCGTTTTCTTTTTCATTTTCTGTTGCCAGTGCTATTGGGTTTCTTCTGCCAATTCCATCAGCTTTTTCAGACGGTGATTGACGCCGCTGCGCGTGATCGGCTCGCTGAGGCTTTCGCTCAGTTCCCGCAGCGACATTTCCGGATTTTCCAGCCGCAGCGCCGCGATTTCCCGCAATTCGGGTGGGATGCCCTCAAATCCCCGTTTTTCGGTGAGCTTGCGAATGGCCGCGCACTGCTGCTCCGATGCGGAGAGGGTGCGGTCAATATTCGCCTGGTCACAGTTGACACGGCGGTTGGCGTTGTTGCGCCAGTCGCGCACCGTGCGGGTCTGCTCGAGATTTTGCGCGGCATAGTGCGCCCCCATCCGATTCATCAGATTGATGATACCGTCCGCGTCCTTGACATACAGCACCCACCTGTCATTTCGCTGCAACTGGTGGCTGTGAATGCCCACACGCTGCATCACACCCGCCAATATCTCACAGCGCCGCTGGCTGCCCGCCGCAAATTCCAAGTGATAATCCTTCTGCGGCTCCGTCACGGTGCCGCACACCAAAAATGCGCCGCGTAGAAAAGCATTCAAGCAGCATTCATTTGCCAGCACATTTCCCGCCCCCGCAAACCGCGCACAGATCATCTTCTTCTGCTCCGCGTTGGGGATTTTGACGGCAAAGCGATGGGTGCCGCCGCTGCTTTTGGGATAGGTCAGCACGTCGGCATACACGCCGCATACCGACGCGGCACATTCACAGATCAGGCTGGCGATGGCCTTGTTGTCGGTCGAGTAGGAATCGTGCCGCTCGCTCAGCAGCTTGGCATACAGCAACAGACCGTAAGCTTCCGCCACTTGGCAGCACTCGCTTTCCGGTCTGATGCGGCACAATTCGCTTTTTGCCATAGATGAGTAAGACATTTTCTATTCCGTTGCCCCTTTGAAAACGCTACTTTTTGATGTCGCGATGAGAAATAATGACCTTGTTGCCATTGGAGGCAAGATACGCGCCCAGATTCTCCGCAATGGTCACCGAACGGTGCCTGCCGCCGGTACATCCGATGGCCACCACCAATTCGCTTTTGCCCTCTTTTTTGTAAAGGGGCAGCAGATAATCCACCAAATCATACAGCTTGGCAATAAAGCCGCGCGTCACTTCGTCTTTCATCACATAATCCCGTACGCAGGCCTCCAAGCCGGTATGACTGCGCAGCTCAGGAACGTAGTAGGGGTTGGGGAAGCAGCGCACGTCAAACATCAGGTCGGCCTCTTTGTTGGGGCCGTACTTGAAGCCGAAGGACATCACACGCACCACCATCTGCTCCGAAACATTGTCTCCGAACATATCCTTGACGCGTTCTTTGAGCTGTGTGGGAGAAAGCGCCGTCGTGTCGATCAGGTAATCCGACATCTTATAGGCCGGCTCCAGCAGCTTTCTTTCCGCTTCGATAGCTTCCTCTACCGAGCCCTCGTGTTCGTCTGCCAGCGGATGCTTGCGCCGCGTTTCTTTGAAGCGGTTGAGCAGCACATGCTTGCTGCAATCAATAAATAGAATCTTGAAGGGACTCTTTTGCACTTTGAGCACCTCGAGATCGGTGATCAACGTGCGGAACGGCTCGCCGCCGCGTATATCGGTGACGACCGCCACCTTGTCAAATTCCTCCTGTGACTTCATGCAAATGCGGTAAAACCGCAGAATCATAACAGGAGGCATATTGTCTACACAGTAATAACCGCTGTCCTCCAGCGCATCGACTACCAAAGATTTTCCCGCGCCGGAAAGACCCGTCACAATGATAAAATCCATAATTTCCCCCGTTTTCCTGCTTTCCGTCTCCACCCACGGAAATACATCCTGTCGTCATTCCCCCGTCTTGCGGACCTCACATTCCAGATCCACGCCGGTTTCTTCCTTGACCTTGCGCTGAATGTCCCCAATCAGCGTGAGTACATCCTCGCAGGTGGCGCCGCCGACATTCACAATGAATCCGGCGTGCTTCGGGCTGACCTGCGCGCCGCCCGTCTGTGCGCCCTTTAAGCCGCACTGCTCGATAAGTCCGCCCGCAAAATACCCCTCGGGCCGCTTGAATATGCTGCCCGCGCTCGGATATTCGAGCGGCTGTTTGTCCTTGCGCCGTCCCATCAGTTCATCCATTCTGGCGCGAATGACCTCCTTGTCTCCCTTTTCGAGTCTGAGGTTGAGCGCCGTGATGACGTAGCCGCCGCCGGAATAAACGCTGTGGCGATAGGCAAAATCCAGCTCGTCACCCGCGAAGCGACCGCTCTCTCCCGTGGCAAGGCAGATATGCTCGCAGGAAACGATCACATCCTTCATTTCGCCGCCGTAGGCGCCCGCATCCATCAGCGCCGCGCCGCCGCACGAGCCGGGAATGCCCCAGGCAAATTCCAGACCCGTGAGCGAACGCTCCAGCGCGAAGGCGCACAGCCTCGAAAGCTGCGCCCCCGCGCCGCAGTGTATGGTGCCGTCGGAATTCAGCCCGATGTCACAGAACGCACCGCCCAGTCGAAGCACAATCCCGCGGATGCCCTTGTCGGAAACCAGCAGGTTGGAACCGTTGCCCAGCACGAAAACCGGGATATTCTCCCGCCTCGCCAGCGCGAGAACGTCGCGCAACTGCCGCTCGTCATGCACCGTGACAAACCAATCGGCAGCGCCCCCGATTCTGAACGACGTATGCTGCTTCATCGGCTCGTCTGCCCTGACCTCGCAGCCGATGTCCTTGAGCTGTGACTTGTAATGCAAATATTGATTCCCCATCAGATATGAATTCCTCCGAATGTTTATTTATAAAATAATACGCTGCCCTCTTACTCCGCGTTCAGATAAAGATTCGCCGCGCCGATAATGCCCGCGTCGTTGCCCAACTGGGCGGTCACGATTTCGGTCTGCTTGGAGAGGTTCTTGCCGAAGCGCTCCGCGTTGACATACCCCATCAGCGGCGCAATCAGGGTGTCGCTCTCCTTGCTCACACCGCCGCCGATGCAGATGATGTCGGGCTGGAAGATATTGATGACGTTGGTCAGACCGCAGGCGATGTACTGAATGTATTTGTCCACGACCTCGCACGCCGACTTGTCACCCATGCGATAGCCGTCAAACGCTGTGCGTCCGGTGACGTTTCTCAGGTCGCCCTCGACCAGGTTCCACATTTCGGAAGCCTTGTCGTCGAGCATCTTGATCTGCGTCTGATAAATCAGCGCGGTCGCGGAAGCATACGCCTCCCAGCAGCCGTGTCTGCCGCAGGTGCAGTATTTGCCGCCCGCCACGATCACCATATGACCCAGCTCGCCGCCCGCGTAGTTGGAACCGCTGTAGATTCTGCCGTCGATGATGATGCCGCCGCCGACGCCGGTGCCGAGCGTAACGCAAACCGCATTCTTCGCGCCCTTGGCCGCGCCCGCGATGGACTCGCCGAATGCCGCCGCGTTCGCGTCGTTCTCCACAAACACTTTGCGGTCAAGACGCTCCTCCAGCTTGGCGGAAACGGGGTAATTGCGCATGCCCAGATTGCCGGAAAATTCCAGCATGCCTGTCGCGGAATTGACCGAACCGGGACATCCCAGACCGATGTGCTCCACCTCGTCAAAACTCACACCAGCGTTTTCCACTGCCAGTTTACAGGCGGTAGCGATATCGTCCATAATGTCGTCCGCGGGACGGGGAGGCTGATTGGGGGAGTTCGTGGGAACCGCCGCTTTGCCGATGATAGCGTTGTTTTCATCCACAACGCCCACCTTGACGCTCATGCCGCCAAGATCAATACCAAGATTGTACATAAATATACACCTCAACAATAATAGTATGTTAATACACAGCCCCGCTCATGCGAAACTCATGCATTAATCGCGAAGTATGGCAAATCTTTTCTTTCAGGCGCACAGCACCTTCCAAAACAGTGAGGTAAAAATCTCTCAGTTAAAGCTGTCCCATTCCTCTTTAACTTCGGGCGTAGCGGGCGCCACATCCATGCCGAGATTGTGCAGCAGCTCCTGCGCCGCGTTGTAGCCCATCTTTTTCTGACGGTTGTTCATGGCGGCGACCTCAATGATAATGGCAAGGTTACGGCCCGGCTTGATGGGAATGGTCAGCATGGGCAGCTTGTTGCCGAGAAGCTCGGTGTATTCGTTCTCCATACCCATGCGGTCATAGACCTTTTCGCTGTCCCAGTTTTCCAAGCTGATGACCAGGTCGATCTTCTCGGTAATCTTGATGGAGCCCATACCGAAAATACGGCGGGCGTTGATGATGCCGATACCGCGCAGCTCGATAAAGTGGCGGATATTGGCGGGGGCGGAACCCACGAGGGTCTTGTTGGAAACCTTGCGGATCTCCACCGCGTCGTCCGCAATCAGACGGTGACCGCGCTTGACCAGTTCGATGGCGGTTTCGCTCTTGCCGACGCCGCTGTCGCCCAGCAGCAGGATACCTTCGCCGTAGACCTCCACCAGAACGCCGTGGCGTGTAATACGGGGCGCCAGCTCCACATTAAGGAACGCGATCAGGTCGGAAATAAAGTGCGAGGTGGCTTCGGGCGTGACCAGCATGGGCATATTGTACTTTTTGGCGGCCTCGGTCATTTCCTCAAACGGCTCAAAGCTGCGGCAGAGAATCAGCGCAGGCGCGCCGCGCGACATAAGATCGTCCAGCACCTTGGCACGTTCTTCCGCAGTAAAACCGCCTAAATAGGCCATTTCGGTGTTGCCGCACACCAAAATACGCCTGTTGTCGTAAAAGTTGAAAAATCCCGTCAGCTCCACGCCGGGACGGTTGATTTCATTGGAGGAAATCAGCACTTCCTCAGGGTTCTTCTCCATCACCAGCGGTTCGAGCGAGAACTCTTTGATGATTTTCGCCAGTGAAACGGTAAAAGTGATTGCCATCTCCAACAACCTTTCAGAAATAAATTCATATTATGAGAAATCATCCATCATTCTCATATTCTACAGTTATTGTCATTATACCATACAATTGCATAAAATTGAAGTGCTTTTTGATAACTTTTTTGTTTTTTTATTAACAGATGCAAAAAAAAAATCCCGACAATTTTGAAACCGTCGGGATTTTTTATCAATTTATTACATTCTGTGGAGCGCCGTTCATCCAGCCTTTGAGATTTTCATAGACGATGGCAAAGAGCCGTTCCCGCGTCTCCACCGGCGCCCACGCAATATGCGGCGTAAGCACAAGGTTCCTAGCTGTGCGCAGCGGGGTATCGGCGGACATGGGTTCCTCCGTCAGCACATCCAGCGCCGCCGCCGCGATCCGGCCCTCATTGAGCGCCTGCGCCAGTGCGGCTTCGTCCATAATCCCGCCGCGCGAGGTATTGACAAACAGGGCGGTGGGCTTCATCAGCGACAGGGCGTGCGCGTCAATGAGTCCGCGCGATTGGTCATTCAAGGGGCAGTGAATCGACACCACATCCGAGCGGCGCAGCAGTTCCTCCAGCGGAACGCAGCGGATGTAGGAAATATCCGCGAGCGTGGCGGGACGGCGGTTGTAGACCAGCACTTGCATGCCGAAAGCATTCGCAATGGCAGCGACTCTGCGGCCGATGCCGCCGCAGCCCACCAGACCGACGGTCTTGCCTGCCAGCTCGTGCGTTTCCCTGCCGAACGCGCTGAAAAACTTCTTCTCTGTCCAGCCCCCGGCGGCACAGTCGGCGGCATATTCGGATATCCGGCAAAAGTGGTTGAGAATCAGCGCGAAAGTGTGCTGCGCCACCGCGTCGGACGAATAATCCGGCACATTGCAGACCGTAATCCCCCGCTCCCTTGCGGCCGCAATATCCACCTGATCGAAGCCGGTTCCCATCAGACCGATGTATTGTAAATGCGGACACTGCTCCATCACCTCGCGGGTGAGGCGGCTCTTGTTGACAATGACCGCCTGCGCGTCACCAATGAGCGAAGCGGTGCGGGAGAGATCCGTCTCCCCCACCACCTTCAGTTCCCCCATCTCCGCCAGTGCGTCAAGGGAAATATCGCCCCCGATAGCAGCCGTGTCCATATCGAGTACCGTAATTTTCATATGGAACCGTTCATCAGCAGTCGATGACCTTGGACTTCACCTTTTCCACGATCAGGCTGACAAATTCCTCCGGCTTCATCGAGCCAATGTCGCCGTCCTTGCGGGAACGCACCGCCACCGTGCCGTTTTCGATGTCCTTGTCGCCCACAATGACCATGTAAGGCACCTTCTTCATCTGCGCCTCGCGAATCTTGTAGCCGATCTTTTCGTTGCGGTCGTCCACCTCGCAGCGGATGCCCTCGGCTTCCAGCGCTTTCATCACATCATAGAGATAATCGAGATGTCTGTCCGCGATGGGCAGCAGCTTGACCTGCACCGGCGCGAGCCATGTCGGAAACGCGCCCGCATATTTTTCGATGAGGTAGGCCAGCGTTCTCTCGTAGCAGCCGATGGAGGTTCTGTGGATGATGTAGGGGCGCTTCTTGGTGCCGTCGCGGTCGGTGTATTCCATGCCGAATTTCTCCGCCAGCATCTGGTCGATCTGGATGGTGATGAGCGTATCCTCTTTGCCGTGGACGTTCTTAATCTGGATGTCCAGTTTGGGGCCATAGAAAGCCGCTTCGCCAATACCGATGACATAAGGCACCTGCAAATCGTCAAGGATGTTCTTCATCTTGCCCTGTGCCTCGTCCCACTGTTCCTCCGTTCCGATGTATTTGTCGCGGTTGTCAGGATCCCACTGGGAGAAGCGGTAGGACGCATCCTCATACAGGCCCAGTGTTTTGAGCATGTAGATGGCAAGCTCAAGACAGCCCTTGAATTCATCCTCCAACTGGTCGGGACGGCACATCAGGTGTCCCTCGGAAATCGTAAACTGACGCAGACGAATCAGACCGTGCATTTCGCCGCTTTCCTCATTGCGGAAAAGCGTGGAAGTCTCGTTGTAGCGCAGCGGCAGGTCGCGGTAGGAACGCGGACGGTTGAGGTAGGCCTGGTACTGGAAGGGACAGGTCATCGGACGCAGAGCGTAGCAATCCTTGCCTTCTTCCTCCTCGCCCAGCACAAACATGCCATCCTTGTAGTGATCCCAGTGGCCGCTGATTTTGTAGAGGTCGCTCTTGGCCATGAAAGGCGTTTTAGTGAGCAGCCAGCCGCGCTTCTGTTCTTCATCCTCCACAAAGCGCTGAAGCAACTGAATGATTCTTGCGCCTTTCGGAAGCAGGATGGCCAATCCCTGACCGATCACATCCACCGTGGTGAAAAGTTCCAGTTCTCTGCCGAGCTTGTTATGATCGCGCTTCTTGGCTTCCTCCAGCATAGCCAGATGTTCTTCGAGCTGAGACGCTTTGGGGAAAGACACGCCGTAGACACGGCAGAGCATTTTGTTTTTGGAATCGCCGCGCCAGTAAGCACCCGTGCAGTTGGTGAGCTTGAACGCCTTGACGGGAGCCACGCTCATGAGGTGCGGGCCAGCGCAGAGATCGGTGAAATCGCCCTGCTTATAGAAAGAAATGTCCTCGCCCTTGTCGGCATGCTCCTGACAAAGCTCCACCTTGTAAGGCTCCTGCATTTCTTCGAGCAGCGCCAGCGCCTTGTCGGGCGCCAGCTCAAATTTTTCAATCGGCATGCCGCTCTTGACGATCGCCTTCATTTCTTTCTCAATGGCTGCGAGATCGTCTGCGGTAAAGGGCTTCTCCACATCAAAATCGTAGTAGAAACCGTTGTCGATGGCAGGGCCGATGGACAGCTTGGCGTTGGGGTAAAGGTGCTTGACTGCCTGCGCCAGAATGTGAGATGTGCTGTGCCAGAACGCCTTTTTGCCGTCGATATCGTCAAAGGTGAGAATCTCCACCTCGCAGTCCTTTTCCAGAACGGTGCGCAGATCGCACACCTTGCCGTCCACCTTGGCGGCACACGCGGATTTGTACAGACCCGCGCCGATGGATTTGGCGATTTCCGCGACGGAAATGCCCGCTTCGTACTCTTTGACGTCGCCTTTTAATGTTACCTGAATCATACTAAAAACCTCCTGTAAAATAATAGTAATTCTTCATTGAAGAATAGAAAAAGCCCCGCCCCAAACGTACCGTCAGGTACATTCGGGGTGAGGCTTTGATGCAAAAATCGCAGCGCCCACGGTTCCACCCGTGTTGACACGAATCAGGATATCAGAATTCGCGCCCGCTCATTCGGCCTGTAACGCAGCCACACGTCGGAACTTGTGCCGCCTTTTGAAAAGACGCGCCTTGTCGTTCCGCACTCGGGAGCGGTTTATGCCCTCCTGCTCCGTTCGCCCTCTCAGCCTGCGGGCAAATCTCTGTGACATGAAGCAAAAGGGTTTGTTCTCCCTCAATGTTTTTACGGTATAGATTCTGTTAATAAAGCTATGATAACGCATAAAAACAAATTTGTCAACCGTTTTTTTTGCACACACACGAAAAAATCATTCTCCGTCTGTGGTGCTTCCGGTGTTTTCTTCTTTGGAAGAAGGAGCGTCCGTAGGAGCTGAAGTCGGTTCGCTGGTGGGCGCTTCGGTCGGCTCTGTGGTAGTTTGTGTGGTAGATTTAGTGGTTTTCTTGGTAGTTTTTTTGGTGGTGGTTTTCTTTGTCGTTGTCTTCTTTGTCGTTGAAGACGTTTCCGCCGTTGTGGACGCAGTAGGTTCCTCTGCTGTCGTCGTTTCGGTAGGTTCTTCGATCGTCGTGGATTCGGTGGTAGTGGTGGTGCGACGACGTCTCGAAGTAGTGGTGGTACGGCGACGGGTCGTAGTGGTGGTGGTCGTGGTGGTGCGACGGCGGCTTGTAGTGGTGGTACGGCGGGTTGTCGTCGTTGTCTTTTTGGTCGTTGCCTTCGTTGTGGACTGCGTGGTTGCCTCGGTCGTGGTGGTGGATGTTACAGACGTACTCTTCTCGGTGGAAACTGTACCGGCATCAGAGGCCGAAACCGGCGCGGCAATCGCCTTATCACTGAACAGCGCATCAAAAGTTGCTTTGTCCATATCTCCCTCGCCTTTGATTTTATTGACTGCGCGGAACTGCGAGATCGCCTTGGACATCTTGGTACCGTATATTTTATTGATATCCTTTTCGCCCATATAGTTCAATTCGCTCAGACGAATCTGCACCATGCCGACCAGTTCATTGGCACTGCCCAGCGTCAGGAGCTTGGCTCTGTATTGCGGCTTGCCGTCCACCATGAAATCACTTTCAGAAATATCGGTTGCGGACACCGCTTCGGAATCGGAAACCATACTGGTACCACTCACCGTGTTGTCTGACGAACCGACCGCTTTCAACGCCGCCTTGCCAACAATCCAACCCAGTCCCGCCAGCGCAATCAGCAGCGCTGCCACTTGGATGGCACGTTTAGCTCTTCTTTTTTGCCGGCGGGAATGCGCATAGGCGCGCCTTTGTGCCTCCAAATCTTCGGTAGCTTCTGTCTCGTCATCAGATTCACCGTTCTCCATCTGATCACCATAATAATTGTTATAGAAAGCGGTGGTAAGAGCGGCTGCCTGGCGCTGTTTTCTTTCCAGTTCAAACGCGCTCTCATCCACATCGAGTTCTTCTTCCTCGTCGCTCTTTTCATCGCGCACCAGAAAATCCTCAAAATCACTGTCTTTTACACTGTAATCCGGTTCTTCATCGGATTCGTCATCTTCCTCTTCTTCAGCAAACTCCCCGAATTCGCCAAATGAGCCAAACGCGCCATATTCCTCGGCTTCATCAACCTCGTCAACTTCGTCAACTTCCTCGGCTTCATCAACCTCGTCAACTTCGTCAACTTCCTCGGCTTCATCAACCTCGTCAACTTCGTCGGCTTCATCAACCTCGTCGACTTCGTCAACTTCGTCGGCTTCATCAACCTCGTCGACTTCGTCGACCTCGTCAGCTTCGTCCATTTCATCCAATTCTTCAGAAGCCGCTGCTGCCATTTCGGAAACTCGCATATCTAACCGGGGTACAATTCTGTCAAAGACGCTCATATCAAAATCGGCTTCCTCGGCTTTGACCTCTTCGGTCTCATTTTGCTCGGTTTCGACTTCCTCAGCCTCGACTTCGTCGGTCTCATCTTCTTCAGCCTCAGCCTCTTCGGTCTCGTCTTCCTCAAACTCAGCCTCGACTTCGTCGTTCTCGTCTTCCTCGGCCTCAACTTCATCTTCGACGATTCCGACCTCTTCGGTCATATTGCCGTAGGAATCATTGATCACTTCTTGGGCCACCGATTCCAACATCATAAGAGCTTCATCAGACATGAGATACGAATCGTCTTCTCCCTCGTCAAATCCGCCGCCAAGAATGCTTTTAATCTCATTTTCAATTTCGGAATACCCGTCCTGTGACAGCACGTTTCCTACAGCCGCGCCTACCTTTGTGTTCTCTTGTTCTTCAGTAGCATCCTCATCCTCGGACTCGTCGCGTTCTTTGGAAAACTGCTGTCTTCCTCTGATATCACGGAAAGAAATCGGTTCCAACTCACAATCGCGGGTGATCGTATCATCAAGATCAAAAATCTCTCCGTCAATCTTTACCGCAAAAACGTATTCAGTGGATTCGTCTCCGAATGCCTCCAGCACATCGTTTACAGTAACACCCGACTCAAATTCCAATGTTTGTCCGTTAATTTTTACCTCGATCATGATGATATCCAGTCCTCCAAATGCAGTTAATCTTAAAGACCTGTATGCAAACGTTGATTACTCGTTATCAACCGTTTCCTTCACGTTTTCCTCTGTGTTTTCGACAAGCGTTGTGGTTGTGGCGGTTTCTGTTGCTGATGACGTTGCCGGCTCGGTTTCCGCAGACGTTGCCTTGGATGCGTCAGTTTCGTGGGACGACGTTTCGGTTGTGGTTTCCGTGGTAGTGCTTTCGGTCGCCGTAGTCGTTTGCTGTGTTGGTTCCTCTGTCGTTGTGACAGCGGTTGTCTCGGCAGTAGTGGATGTTGGCAGGAGGGTTGTTACTGTCGTCTGCGTTGCCGCGTCACTGTCAAACATTACATCAAAAGTAGTCTTGTCCACAACACCACTCTGCTCAAGGGCATTTGCTTTTTGAAATTGCTTGACAGCGGCCGCAGTAGCCTTATCGTAGGTACCGCTTACGGATGCCGACGCAAGATACCCGAACAAATTCAGACGGCGCTGCACTGACCACACCAGTTCACCGGTGTCACCGACAGTCAGCTGATCGGTATCAAATTCAGGAATCACTGAAGAAACCGTATCCGATGTACCATCGTCAAATTGTTTAATCACTGTATCCGAAGAGGAGTATTCATAGGGGGCAGAGTGTGTATCGCCATCCTGACCACTGCCCATGACGGAAAAAGCAGCCTTGCTCACCAGCCATGCCAATCCCGCAACTACCACCAGCAGTGCGGCAATCTGCAATAATCCCGCGCGCTTTTTGGGCTTGCGTGGAGCCTGCATCCCGGACGTGTATCGGTCAGGTTCACTCGGTTCATCCACATAACCGTCCTCCACCGTCACGGGAGCATACACGCGCGTACTGCCAATATCGAAAACCTGCGTATGTTCCAGATCCGACTCCTGTGGAACGGGTGCAGGCGATACATCAATGTCCGCACATTTCTCATCAATCTCCGTCAGCGCATCTTCATTCAGATACTCCATGATATCCACTTTTTCTTCCTTACGGGAGTGGAATACCTGCACAGGTTCTTCTTCCTCCGATGCAGCCAAAAGCTCATCAAGGACTTCCTGTACCGAATAATCCCTGTCGGAGGGATAGTCAAATGCTTCTTGGGTGCCTGAATCTTCGGGTTCTTCCTCGGCAGCTGCTTCTTCCGTTTCTTCCTCGGCAGTTGCGTTTTCGGTCGCGTCTTGCGCTTCTTCCTCAGCAGCCGCTTCCCCGGCCGCGTCTTGCGCTTCTTCCTCGGCAGCCGCTTCCCCGGCCGCGTCTTGCGCTTCTTCCTCGGCAGCCGCTTCTTCGGCCGCGCCTTCCGTTTCTTCCTCGAAAGCCGCTTCTTCAGCCGCGTCTTCGGGTTCTTCATCGAAAGCCGCTTCTTCGGCCGCGTCTTCCGTTTCTTCCTCGGCAGCCGCTTCTTCGGTCGCTTCTTCGGGTTGTTCTTC
>CAMHAV010000071.1 GCA_946182865.1 uncultured Clostridia bacterium | reverse complement strand
ATGCACGCGACGGGGGCGTAGCACAGATTTAGCCTGCGGCTAAACTGTATGCCAGTGTCAACGTAGTTGATACTGGCAAACCGCGCAATGGGCGCGATGGGTTTTGTCATGGTAAAACAGCGTAACTTTTTTGTTACCGGGTAGGGGAATATATTTATTTTTGAATTTAATAACAGGACAGACTGCTAATGCCGGTGAGTGAGATTTTTTATGACAGGACATCTTTGGATTGGCAAAAATGACGCTTGAATATTCCTAATTGTAATATTTTGGATGAATATTATTTCTTTCATTTTTCAATTGGTTATAGCCGTTTTCTTGCGTTTTTGATAACTTTTGATTCGTTTTGCCGCTTCGGGAAAGGCTTTTTTCGATTTTTCGCCACGTTTTTGTCGTTTCATCTGTATTTTTTGCCTGATGCAACGGTGCGTAGCATGATTTTTGGGCGTTTGCAACCGCTTTTTGGTGGTGCTACCCGCCCTGCCGTGCTATACTGAGCGCAGAAAACAACGACAACAAAAGGAGCGTTTCAAACATGGAAAACAACGTCATTCTCTCGGCCCGTCATTTAAAAAAGAACTTCCGCAGCGGGGACACCCAGCAAACCATTATCAACGATCTTGATGTGGATATCCGCCAAGGCGACTTCACCGTCATCATGGGCTCCTCCGGCGCGGGCAAATCCACCCTGCTGTACGCCCTCTCCGGCATGGACAAACCCACCTCCGGCACCATTACCTTCTGCGGCGAGGAAATCACCTCCTACAACGCCGACAAGCTGGCGGTCTTTCGCAGAAAGCACTGCGGTTTCGTCTTTCAGCAGATTTACCTGCTCGACAAAATGAGCCTCATGGACAACGCCCTGACGGCGGGTCTGCTGGTCGTCGGCAAAAAGAAAGAAACCGTCCGCCGCGCCGCCGCGTTATTTGAAAAGGTCAATCTTCCCGAAGTGACATGGCGAAAATTCCCCTCCCAAATCTCCGGCGGCGAGGCGCAGCGCGCCGGCATCGTCCGCGCCGTCATCAACCGTCCCGAGGTGCTCTTTGCCGACGAACCCACCGGCGCGCTCAATTCCCACAATTCCGACGCGGTGCTCGATGTGTTCACGGAGCTGTCCCGCGACGGACAGAGCATCATCATGGTGACGCACGACAAGAAATCCGCTCTTCGCGGCAACCGCGTCATCTATCTGCGCGACGGCAGAATTTTCGGAGAATGTGACTTGGGAGAATACACCCCCGACAACGCCGCGCGCACCGAAAAGCTGAACGCCTTTCTCACCGAAATGAACTGGTAAACAAGCTGACAGGAGGAGTATGTCATGAAACAAATCAGCCATCTTTCCCATTACTTTTTCAGGAAGGACAAAAAGCAGATCCTTTCTTTCGGTATGATTATTCTGATAACGGCGCTCATTCTGCATCTTGCGCTGGTGCTGGCGCTGCGAATCGACCCGGCCTACGACAGACTTTCCGACGAGCTGCACAGCGCGGATATCGACATGGTGATTCCCCAAATGACGGACTCCGCCGCACTGTCGGACGCTGTGCGCCGCCACCCGTCGGTGGAGCAGTTCGAACAGCAGCGGGCGATTCTGCAAAAAGCCGTGATGAAGGATTTTCGCGGCACGGATTTTGAACTGAACATCCTGTTTTACAATTGGGACGACCACCGCGCCATCCATCGGCTGTCCTGCCGCCAGCGCAGCGAAGAAGCCGTACAGAACCCGATTTACCTGCCCCTTTACATTGCGGAATTCGGGGAATACGCGCCGGGAGAAACCATCACTTTTTCTATCGGCGGCAAGGACTTCCCCTACACCGTGGCGGGCGTGGTGCAGGAAATGCAGTACGGCAACGCCAGCGCGGAGCTGATGGGCGTATTCCTGCCGGATGCGCAGTATCGGCAGTTAGCGCAGGCATTGGAAGGCGGCGAGGTGGTCAATTACGCCGTGCGCACCGTGGAGGGGGCAGACCGTCAGGCGGTGCTGGCCGACCTCCGCAAGACCGCCAAGCAGCAGCAATCCCCCGTGCTGTTTTCCCTGACGCGGGAGGCCAAGAAGCAGTCCCGCATGATGGTGACGAATCTGCTGACCGTGATACTCGCGGCGTTTGCGGTCATCGTCCTGCTCGTGAGCATCTTCCTTTGCCGGTTCCGCATCAAAACCACCGTTGCCGAAGAAATGGCGCAGATGGGCGTGCTCAAATCGCTGGGCTTTACATCGGGCGGCATCATTGCGGCGGAGGTACTGCCCTACACGGCGGCGGCGCTGCTGTTCTCGGTGCTCGGCGTGGCGCTCTCCTATGGGCTGCTTCCCTCACTGGTCAATGTCCTGGCGTTGCAGGCAGGCTTCCGCTTTGACGTGGCATACAGTCCGGCGGCGCTGATTCTGACGGCAGCTTTGCTTACGGGCGTCACACTGGTCTTCACATGGCTGGCGGCAGGTCGGATCCGCCGTCTCCTGCCGATCGCCGCCATTCGGGGCGCCACCGACGGCAGGAGCATGAAAAAGAACCGTTTCGCCCTCGACCGAACTCCCGGAAGTGTGCATGTCACGCTTATGCTCAAACAGATGAACGCCTCCGCGCGGCAGAATGCGCTGCTCTTCGTGGTGCTGTTTGTGATGACGATACTCATTGCATTTTCGGGCAGCCTGTTTTATAATGGTATTATCCGACCCGACCATCTGATGAACACCCTCTCCGACGAATCGCCCGATGTGATACTGCAAGTGTCATCCTCCGATATTGTCGGCATGAAACGCGCCATCGGCAGTCTGGACGGAACGGAACAGGTGCTGTCCTACTCGATCCGGCAGGTGCAGGTGGGGGACGAAAACGCGGTTGCCTTTGTCTGCGAGGATTTTTCCCAGACCCAAAACGACGGCTGCTATGAGGGACAAAATCCCGTCTCCGACAGGGAAATGGCCATCGGCAGCGCATTGGCGGAGCGCCTCGGCCGCAGCGTGGGCGATACGGCTGTCGTCACTTACGGAGATACAAGCCGTTCCTATCGCATTGTGGGACTCGTGCAGAGCGTCAACAACCGCGGCGAAATCTGCGAACTGACCGACCAAGGCTTTGCGGCACTGTCGGGCGGAAAAGAAACCCATTCGCTGTATGTGTATCTGAAAAACGGCGCCGACGCGGACGGTTTCATCGAAAAAGCCAAAGCAGCGTGCGGCGGGGAGATCGTCAGCGCGGTCAACGCGGCCAAAAAACAGCGCGAGGCGCAATCCCTCTACATCGGCATCATCACCGTGGTGATTGCCGCCATCTTTGCCGTGACGGCGCTGATCGTTCTGCTGATATTGTTTGTCATTATCCGCTCCATGATCACACAGCGCCGACAGGAATTCGGCATTTACAAAGCCATCGGCTATTCGGGCCGACAGCTTGTCGCGCAGACGGCGGGAAGCCTGATGCCCGTGACCGTCGCGGCCGCGCTTTCGTCGGCGCTGCTGGGGCTGGTCTGGCTGCCCGCTGTGAACCATGCCATATTCGGCATGGTAGGGGCGATGAAGAATCACATGGAGCAGCCGGTCGGCATTCTGCTGCTGTTCGCGGCGGCGGAGATCGCCGTGACATTGCTCATCAGTGTACTGTTGGCAAGACCTATCAAGAAAATCGAAGCGTATTCGCTTATCAAAGAATAATTTACATTAATAAAGGATGGAATGTATCATGGATTTTGGACAGAAACTCAAAGAGATCAGAAAAAACGAAGGACTTTCGCAGGAACAGCTCGCCGAGAAAATCGGCGTTTCCAGACAGGCCATCACCAAATGGGAAACGGGCAAGGGCATGCCCGACATCGAAAACATGATGATTCTGTCGGAGATTTTCAAAACCACCCTCGATGAACTGGTATCACAAGCCATGCCGCAGCACGCCGCCAAAACGCCGGTCTACCACAGCGAGACGTCCTATGACATAGACCGCAAAACCCATTTTGATATGCAGATCGGCGCGGCGCATTCGTTGACGGTCTGCACGGGAGAGGATGAAAAGCTGCACATTGACCTTGCGTCGGATAATATGGAAAATATCGGCTCCCTCTTTAAAGTCAAGCTGGACGAGAATCGCGGCAAACTGGACGTGGACTGCATCAAAAAGGACGGCGTGAGCCGGTATGAAGTGGCGGACGCGCTTTCGGTGACTGTCACACTGCCCAAGGGACTGACCGGACACTGCGAGATCGCCGCCTCGGTCAGGGAACTGCGCCTGACGCATCTCACGCTTGACCGTCTCGAATACGACGGCGACGCGCAAAGCGTCACCGCAACGGACTGCTGCGGACGTATCGAGCTGACCTCCCGCACGAACCACGATATCACGGTGGACGGCATACGCGGCGTGCTCGACATCAACCAATGGAAATCCGGCAGCGTGGTGCATATTCCCGAGGGCGCGGATTTCCGCGTGCAAAACAAAGGGCGGGGCTGTCATGTATATTTTCAGAAAAACGGCGAAGCGGCGGAAAACGGCGGTCTTGAAAGCAGCGAAAATCTTCTTTCACTCTCCGGCGTGCAGTCGGAACTGATCGTCGATTTGCAGTAGTCGATTGACGCAGCGGTAAAGAAACAGGGCTGTCGCACAAGGGAAAAATCCGTCCCTGTGCGACAGCCCTGTTTGCTTTTTGAAAAACGGGAAAATATCAGCCTTGTCGCTGTTCCTCCAGCGACTCCACCGCGTATTTCACGCAGTTCTCGCAGGAGCAGAGCATCACGCCCGTGTCGATGCCCTTGAGGTCGCGGCAGCGAATCGCGCCCGCCTTGGCGCGGAACTTTTCGACAAGTCCCTTTGCGTCGCGGATGACGGGTCGGCCGTCCGGCGCGGTCATGCCCAGCACCATCTGCGCCCCGCAGACCGCGCCGCAGGTGGCCTCGAAGCCGCCCATTCCCACACCGAAGGGAGCGCCCAATTTTCGCAGTTGCGTCTCGCTCATGCCGAGCCGGTCGGCATAAGTCAGCAGCACCGCCACGCAGCAGTTTCCCACCATGCGCTTGATAGCGACGGCGCGCTGCGCTCTTTCCTCTTTTTCACTCAACTGTCATCACCTCGTCTGTATCAGCATTACCGCTATTGTATCACAAATACAATGGATACACAAGGCATTTTCAAGAATCTAAAGAAAATCTAAAGAATCGCGCCAGCGTCTTGTAATCATTTGTTCACAATGTTATACTTATAATCAATCAAACAAAAAAGTAAAAGGAGTGACATAAAACCATCATGATACAGGTAGAACATCTGGAAAAAACTTTTACCAAAACCATCAAGCAGCCGGGTTTTATGGGCAGCGTCAAGTCGCTGTTTCACAGCCGGAAGGAAACCGTCAAGGCGGTGGACGACATTTCATTCCATGTGGACAAAGGGGAGATCCTCGGCTTTATCGGTCCCAACGGCGCGGGAAAATCCACCGTCATCAAAATGCTGACCGGCATTCTCACCCCCACCGGCGGCAGTTGCATCATCAACGGGCAGAATCCCCGCAAAAACCGCAAGAAATACGTCAAAGAAATCGGCGTGGTGTTCGGCCAGCGCACGCAGCTCTGGTGGGATTTGCCGCTCACCGAAACCTATGAAGTGCTCAAAGAAATCTACGAGGTGGACGAAGCGCATTTCAAAAAGCAGATGGCATTTCTCAACGAAGTGCTGGAGCTGGAACCCTTCATTCATTCGCCCGTCCGCACGCTGTCGCTGGGGCAGCGCATGAGAGCCGACATCGCCGCCTCGCTCCTGCACAATCCGAAGGTGCTGTTCCTCGACGAACCCACCATCGGTCTGGATGTGGTGGTCAAGGACAACATCCGCAAGGCGATCACCAAGATCAACCAGGAAGAAGGCACGACCGTGATTCTGACAACGCATGATCTGGAGGACATTTCCTCCCTCTGCAAGCGCATTGTCATGATCGACCACGGCAAAAAGGTCTATGACGGCAGCCTCTACAGCCTCAAACAGAAGTACGGACAGATGCGTGAGCTGAATTTTGAAGCCGCCGACGAAGCGGCGATGTCCGTGCTGGATTACGCGGGACATTTTGCCCCGTGCGGTCTGGAGGATGGCGATCTCACGGTGGAGACCGAGGGCGTGATGGTGAAAGTGGATTTCAACACCGACAAAATCCCGGTGGAGCAAATGCTGCAATATACGCTCGGCAAGGTGCATGTCAAGGACGTGAATCTCCGCGACGCGGATATCGAAGAAATCATCCGCCGCCTGTACAAGGGCGAGGGGCAGCCGCAGCCGGAATAAACAAAAAAGAAAAAAGCATAGCGCAGCGCATAACTAACTCGCTAATTGCGCTTCGCTTTTTCTTCTTTTTTCTTTTTTGTTACTATCATAACAAGGAGCTGACCTGCATATGAAAAACGAAGCCATTCTGACCCAGACCGATCGGCTGATCCTCCAAAAATTTGACGAAAGCATGGCGGAAGCGGTGCATCTGCTTTCGATTGACGACCCCAACCGCCGCTTTCAGTCCGACGAAGTCTTTGAAACGGTGGAGGACGCGCGGGAAACGATACAATTTCTCGCCGCTCACTACGACGATGAAACCGCGCCGCAGGTGTACCCGATTCTTTTGAAAGAACAGGGCTGCAACATCGGTCATGTGGAACTGGTACCGATGGGGAACGGCGATTGGGAAATCGGCTACCACATCGGCGAGGCGTTCACCCGCAGGGGATACGCCGCCGAAGCGGTGACGGCTTTTCTTCCCGTCATGATGGCACGGTGGGATCTCCCGTATGTGCTCGGCGTATGCGTCGCGGAAAATACCGCCTCGCGCGGCGTGATGGAGAAATGCGGCTTTGTCAAAGAATTCGAGGGCATCGGGCTGTACCATGGCGAAAACCGCCCGATTTGCCGATATAGGTTTACACTGCCGCGGGAGGATAACAGACCATGAACGAAACCGTTACCATCCAAAGCCGCCGTCTGACGACGGAAGAATACATCGACTTTCTCAAACGCACCGACCTCGGTTCACAGTACCCTAGAGAGCGGTTTGCGGAGAGAATCGAACGACTGCTCCGGAATGTGTCCATCAGCCTTGTCGCGCAAAATGAAAACGGCGTGATCGTAGGGGTGCTGCTGGGGCTGACCGATTTTGCCTACTGGCTGTATGTCACCGATCTCGGCGTGGACAGAGCCTATGAGAAACAGGGCATCGGCACCCGTCTGATGAAAACCGCCCACGAAATCGCCGGAGGAGAAAAGGACATTGCCGTTTATTTAATCGCCAATGAGAACGCGGTTCCCTTTTATGAAAAATGGGGCATGAAGCGGTCGGGCGAAGTGATGGAATACAATCACATCGAATGGACGGAGTTTACCGTGAATGAGGGAATATGATCGAATTACAGAGCAATCTCATTAAAAAAGCCTTTTGGAATGTTTATTTTATCAATGGCACGGCATACGCGGGCAAATCTACCGCTGTCAAGCTGCTGGCGCAAAAGCACGACGGTCTGATCTGCGGAGAAAATTACACGGAGCGGCTTTTTCATCTGATCGACCGGGAACATCAACCGCATTTAAGTTATTTTGAAACCATGTCGGGCTGGCAGGAATTTCTCAGCCGCACGCCGTCAGAATATGCGGCGTGGTTTGACGGCTGCTGCCGCGAGGGCGCGCAATTGGAACTCATCGAGCTGCTTTACCTCAGCCGCATGGGGAAGAAAATTTTTGTGGATACCAATATCCCGCTCGACCTTCTTCGCGAAATATCGGATTACCGTCATGTCGCGATTATGCTCAGTTCGCCGTCGCTGTCGGTGGAGCGATTTTTTGACCGCGACGATCCCGAAAAGCAATTTCTGCTGGAACAAATCGGTCAGTCGGAAAACCCGACAGCGACTATGGCGAATTTTAAGGCGTGCATTGCCGAAATCAACAGCCCTGAGAGATACCGTGAATTTGCCGAAAGCGGCTTCTTTACAACGGTACGTCAGGAAAATGCCACGGTGGAGGAAACCTTGGCAGTTTTGGAAAAACATTTCGGATTGACGCCGTCTGCCGAAACAGAATAAAAGCGGAATGTCCCCCCAAAAAATGAGGCACATTCCGCCGATCACAAACACATATTATGCAATAAAAATCATCCGTCCTGCCGATGCGCGCCGCAATCGGGGCAGAAACGGGAGGAGCAGAACTTCCCGCAGGTCGAACAGTACCACAGTCTGGGCGACTGAGGCGGGGCGGCATTGTCTGCCGGATTTACCCCTACAAAGCCGACCCCGCCGCCGGGATTCTGCGCCGCCATTTTCATGGCCTGCGCCTGCGCGCCGATCAGCGTGGCGGCCGCCATCGCAGGGTCGCGCAGCATTTTGTCCCGCTCGAAGGTCTGGATGGTCTTGAGGTCTTTGCTCAGGAGCCGCAACTGGCTGACGGCTACCGATACCGCCGTGAAGCCGCGCAGAGAAATCCACTGCTGCGTCATGCATTCCTTGATTCTGTCGGCAATTTTTTCGGCATAGGCGGGCAAGTCGGAGGGGGTAATGCTGCCGGCACAGATCTGGCCGACCGCCTCCATCGCGGCGGTGTTGAACTCCGCTTCGAGCTGGAGCTGCACCGAATGCAATGACACCGTTCCGGCGCTGTTAAAGCAGACCACCCGATAAAAAGTGAGCGGGTCGGTGATTTTGAAAGAAAACCGACCGCTCATCTGCACCGTTGCGGTCAGTTCCAGACCCGTTTCCTCGTCTCTGACATTCACGGGACAGGAGAGTGAAAAGGGACTGCCGAAGTGTTCTTTCAGATCGAGATACACCACTGCCTGATGAATATTGACATCCCCGCCGAAGCCCACGCGGTCGATGATGCTTTTGCCCATTCCTTTGAGTCCCTTGCCCGAAAAAATGCTGGGACTGCGGTCACTGTGAAAGATATTTTCGCCCGGCTTATCATGCACGGAGATGACTTTTCCCATCTCCACGACCAAGGCGCACTGTCCCTCATTGACCACAATGATCGAGCCGTCACTGATGACGTCCTCGCTGCCCTTGGTGTTGGAACTGTTGGGACCGATCCGTTTGCTCCCTTTCTGCGCCAGAATGCCCTGCGGTATACTGTCGCAGTAATACATTTCCAGCCATTGATCCGCCAGCACGCCGCCGACCGCGCCGGTCGTCGCTTTGATAATGCCCATAGCACCGCACCTCTTTTTTGCTTTGATGATAGTTTTATTATACGGTATATTTTGGGCTGCGTCAATAGCGAAGAATGGCATCGGAATGATAAATGAGAATTTACCGCAGCATTCCGTATGCCGATTGATTATCCCCAAAACGAAAGGATACGCCTATGTACGACATCAGCCGGAAAAAACAGCGCTGGTATCGGAGGGAATGCCGCCGGGTGCTTCGCCGCGTGAATCAGATCACGCCCCGTTACCAACCCGACGCGCCGTCCCCGGAGAAAACCATCCCATTATATGCCAATTTATTCTTTAAGCCGAAAGGCGCTCACCGAGGCGCTTCTGCGCAAGACGGAAGAAATCGCGGGGGGCATTCCCGCGGATGCGCCCTTCTGCCGCGTCGTTCTCGCCGTCTATGAAGCCAATGTCGCGTCGTCGGAGATCATTCTGTTTTTTGACCCGCACGAATATGACGACTTCTGGAACCGCAACAACATACAATACCAGAAATGGAGCCGGATAGAGAAGCCCTCCTTTGCGCGGTCGATGGGACTGACAACATCCCTCACCGAGCGCTGTTATCTCGGGAAACGCTGATTAAGTCGATTCACGCACCGCTCAAAGACGGATCCTCGCGGTGCGGAATCGACGGCAAGCCTTTCATCAGCGTATCCCTCGAGGAAGTGCAAAATGACGAGGACAACATCCGTCAAACCATCCGGTTCTATGAAAAGAGAGATGAATGAAACCTATGAATCCATTAAAAAAATTTCTCAAAACCTACCTGCCCTTTACCAAAGCGGGCATTCAGGGCGCGACCACCTATCGCGTCAATTTTATCGCGTGGTTCATCGGGGACATCATGATCTGCTTCGTGATGTACTACGTCTGGCGCGCGGTGTTTCTTTCGTCAGGCAGTGACACTTTCAACGGATTCACCATGACCGATATGGTGGTGTTCCTCTTTGTGTCCAACCTGACGGGCTATCTGACCGGCAGCGACGGTTCGTATGAAGTGGGTGAGGAGATCCGCGACGGCAACATCGCCATGCGCCTCATCAAGCCGGTGGATTTTGACATGACATTCCTTTTTAACGAGCTGGGCGGAAAATCGCTCACTTTTACGCTGATCTTTATCCCCATGCTTCTGGGCGTGGAACTTTACAAATATTTCGCCTTCGGACAGGTGATGTTTGACATCGGCACCTTTGCGCTCTATATGCTGAGCGCCGCCATGAGCTATCTGTTTTCTTTCTATATGAACGTCTGCTTCGGCTTCATGGCGTTCTTCCTCAAAAATCTCTGGGGCTTCAATATCCTCAAGGACAGCGTGCTGCGCTTTGTTTCGGGTTCCCTCATTCCCCTTGCCTTCATGCCCGGCACGCTGCGCACCGTTCTCGAATGGCTGCCTTTCGCCTCACTGAGCTACACGCCGGTGATGATCTACATGGGCAAATACGCCGGCGCCGAAGTCCTGCTGCGCCTCGGCCTGCAACTCGTCTGGGTCGTCAGCTTCTACCTGTTTTCCAAATTAATTTTCTCCATCGCCATGCGCCACGTCACCGTCCAGGGGGGCTGAGTGCGCTCTCACATTCGTTCGAGCTAAGAGAATAGTGAATGGTAAATGGTACATAACGAATAGCGAATCATTATTACAAGGAGGAGAAACTGTTTTGAACATAGGAAAAGAAATACGGCGGGCGTTCCGGCTGTTCCGGATCTTCGCCGCGCAGCATCTGAAAAAACTCATGGAATACAAGATTGACTTTATCACGGGAGCCACGTCGTTTCTGATCGATCAGGTGGTCAATCTGGCATTCCTCGCCATTATCTTCGGCGGCGTGCAAAGCCTGCGGGGGTGGAGCTATCACGAAATCCTGTTTATCTACGGCTTTTCGCTGCTGCCCAAGGGACTCGATCACCTGTTCTGCGACAATCTCTGGAATGTGGGCTACTGGATCGTGCGCAAGGGGGAATTTGACAAATACCTCACCCGCCCCATCAATCCGCTGCTCACCGTCACGGTGGAGATTTTTCAGGTGGATTCCTTCGGGGAACTGGTGGTCGGCATTGCGCTGATTATCACCTCTGTGCGGCACCTGTCTCTGCCGTTTGTTTGGTACGACATCCCGCTCGCCCTCATTGCGGTCATCTTCGGCATGCTGATCTACACCTCCATCAAAATCGCGCTGGCCGCCGTTGCCTTCTGGGTCAAACAGAGCGGACACCTGATCAACATGGTCTACGGCATAAACGATTTTTCCAAATATCCGGTGGAAATCTACAGCCGTCCCGTGCGCAACGGCATTACCTATATCATTCCCTTTGCGTTTACGGCGTTTTACCCCGCCAGCTATCTGCTGCGGCACACGCACCCCGTATTCAGCATTCTCGGCACGGTGATCGCCGCCTGCGTCCTGCTCACCGTTTCCCTGATCATCTGGCACAAGGGACTTGACGCTTACGAAAGCGCCGGTTCGTAAACCAATGTTAAATGAGGAATGAAAATGAGGTTATATACCTATTATTTCAAAGAAGAGTCGCACCGTGTTTTCTTGGCTGACAGAGAAAGTGTTGTCACATTCATACAGGAACTTTTGGATGAAGAATGGGGAGAAGGGATAGACGTCATAATGACGGACACCCATTTTGAAACGTTTATGATGGGAAATCATGACGGTATGTTGGTAACGCGAAAGGAGATGCTTCCCCTTGTATATAACGCCTGACACCGCGCGGGAGCTTTACGCGCTGGGATTTACTTACCGGCACTACGCCCGGCACCCGCACAGGGGCATGGTCTACTGGTGCAACGGCCGCGAAACGGTACTGGGCGGCGATGTCAACGACCCGCTATCCCCGCAGGAACGGGAGATAGCGGCGCGGGGGATGTGGCTGCCCTCGGCGGTTCATCTGACGGAATGGCTGTGGGACAACGATTTTGTCTTTTCGATTGTCAACACGGACGGATTTTTTGACGTGACCTGCCGCGATACCGTCACCGACACGCTTTATCAATCCAAAACGCCGACATTGGCGGTGTCGTTGGCGGCAGTGGTCAGAAAAATCCTGAAAAAACGGGAACGGCCCTTTGACACAAAGGAAAAACTGGTCGGTATATGTGAAACAAACGAGACAAGCGAGGTGACGCAGCATGAATGATTCCCAGACCAAAAGCATCTGGCAGACCTTGTATGAACGGGCGCGCGAGGTGCAGCATCCCCGCGCCGTTTCGCCCTTTATCGAAGCAGGCGGCGTGGCTGCCGCCATTCTCACCCAAGCGGGGCATATTTATGTGGGCGTGTGCATCGACACGGCCTGCACGCTGGGCATGTGCGCCGAACGCAACGCCATTGCCAATATGATTACCCACGGCGAAAGCAAGATTGACAAGCTGGTGACCGTCATGGAGGACGGGACCGTCGGCTCCCCCTGCGGCGCCTGCCGCGAATACCTCATGCAGCTCGACAGGGACAGCGGCGACATCGAGATATTGCTGGACAGGGACACCGAAGAAACGGTGCGGCTAAAAGAGCTTGTTCCCGACTGGTGGGGAACCGAACGGTTTGATCCTTCATAACGACCGTACCAACCACAACAAAAAAGATTAACCGCCCCTCGTGAAAGATCCGCGGTTAATCTTTTTTTGATGAAACGATTCCGATGCGGAGGCAGCCGCCGCAAAAATCGAAAAATGCATATGTGTTGACATCCTTGTGGGAGATTGGTATAATATGATTATTGTATGAGTATTATATGATGAACAAATGATTACATAAGGAGCCGATCATATGCGAAAAAGAGAAAAAATCTCCAAGACCGTCAGAAATCTGTGCGTGATTACGCTGGGCAGCCTGATTTACGCCTTTGCGTTTGACTGGCTGTTTATCCCCAACCACATCGTCATGGGCGGCTTTACGGGACTGGCGCAAACCCTCAATCGTTTGATTCCCGCCTTGCCGGTGGGCGCGACGGTCATTGTCATCAACATTCCGCTTTTTATCATGGGCATCCGGCGGCAGGGCATCCGCATGCTGTTTTCGTCGGTGTTTGCCATGGCGGTGAGTTCGCTTTTCATTGACGTGCTGGCCTACACGGTGCATTTTCACCCGATAGAAGATCCGCTGGTGGCCTGCATTTTCGGCGGCGGACTGGTGGGCGCGGCCATGGCCATGCTGCTCATGGTGGGCGCGACCACCGGCGGCACGGAACTGGCGGCGCGGCTGCTTAAATACCGCTTTAAGCATATTTCCATCGGCAAGCTCTGCCTGCTCATCGACGTCTGCGTCATCGTATTATATACCGTCGCCTACCGCAACATCAACGACGCGCTGTATGCGGGTATCGCCATGTATATCAGCAGTCTTGCCATGGACGCGGTCATCTACGGACGCAACACCTCCAAGGTGGCCTGCATCATCTGCACCGACGGGAAGGCCATCAAGGACAGCCTCATCGCCTATGACATGGGTGTGACCAATATCCGCGCGTTCGGCGGCTACAGCGACGAACAAAGGGATATCCTTATCTGCGCTTTCAAGCCCACCCACATTTCCGAGCTGAAAGCCGCCGTAGCGGAAACCGATGAGACGGCATTTGTCATTATCTGCAACGCGGAGGATATCTTCGGTGAGGGCTTCGCGGATTTCAACATAGACAATCTGTAATGCCGTTTCCTTTTGCACACGGCTTGACAGGCAGGACGCCGCCGTGCTACAATGAACATAGCATTTCTTTGAGGCGGTGACGGTATGGAAACAGACCCCAAAAAAGCCATCAAATCCCGGAACATGGAGGCGCTCGCGCAGTACCGCGACCATCTGCGCAGTCATCCGCGGCTGACCTATCTGTTTGTGGAGCTGACCGACCGCTGCAACCTCGCCTGTCTCCACTGCGGGAGCAGCTGCGAACAGGCGCCCGGAGTATATCTCGACACGTCCCTCCTGCTGCGCACGCTGGACACCGTGGCGGAGGATTTTGCGCCGTCCTCGGTCATGATCTGCCTGACAGGGGGAGAACCGCTGCTCCATCCGGATTTTACCCGCATTGCCGCCCACATCGTATCTCTCGGTTTTCCGTGGGGCATCACGACCAACGGCACGCTGATCGACCAAAAGACCGCCGAAAAGCTGCGTTCCCTCTCGCTGGCCTCCGTGACGATCAGTCTGGACGGAGGGAAGGAAAACCACGAATGGCTGCGGCAGTCGCCGGGCTGCTTTGAACGCACGCTGACCGCCGCGGCTCATCTCAACGACGCGGGCATTCCCGTGCAGATCACGTCGGTGATTCACCGGCGCAATTTCCACGAGCTTGACGCGATGTATGATCTCATGTGCCGCATGAAGGTGGCTTCGTGGCGCGTCATCAATCTTGAACCGATCGGCAGGGCGCTGCAAAACCAAGACCTGCTGCTTTCGCCGGAGCAGTTCCGGGGACTGCTCGACTTTGTCAGGGACAAGCGTTACGCCGCCGACACGCCGATGGATGTGCGCTTCGGCTGCTCCCACTACCTTTCCTACGAATACGAGCATGAGGTGAGGGACAACTATTTTCTCTGCGGTTCGGGCCTTTACGTCGGCAGCATCCTTTGCAACGGCGACATCTACTCCTGCCTTGACATCGAGCGCCGTCCCGAACTGATACAGGGCAACATCGCCCGCGACCGCTTCTCCGATGTGTGGTTCCATCGCTTCCGGCCCTTCCGCGAGGATCGCACGCAAAAAAGCGCCGTCTGCCGCGATTGTGCGCAAAGACGCTTCTGCGCGGGAGACGCGGGACACACATGGGACTATGACAAAAACGAGCCGATGTTCTGCATACAGGAGCTAAGCGCGCAGCAGAGCTGCGCTAAGATAATAGATAATAGATAAGAAATAATAACGAATAGATAGAAG
>CAMHAV010000070.1 GCA_946182865.1 uncultured Clostridia bacterium | reverse complement strand
CTTGCGAGAAAAATATTTTTTTGTTGAAGCTGGATTTTATGGTAGATTTACCATGTTTTGTGTGTTATAATATTCAAAATAAAAATGAATACTCCCTGTGAGCCTTTTTTGGAGAATGGGAAAGAGGGAGAACATCTCATTTTTTTATGACTAACTAACGAGGAGAATGGTTATGACAATTCATAAGCAACAGGATGGCAGCAAATTGACAATCGCTCTGGAGGGCAGACTGGACACTGTCACATCCCCCGAACTGGAAAACGAATTGAAGCAGTCATTGGACGGCGTGACCGATCTGACGCTGGATTTCGCCAAGCTGGATTATATTTCTTCGGCGGGATTGCGTGTGCTGCTTTCCACGCAAAAGGCGATGAACCGGCAGGGCAGCATGAAAGTGGTACACGTAAATGAGGTTGTGAACGAGGTCTTTGAAGTGACCGGATTTACGGATATTCTTACTATCGAATGAGGGACGCAATATGGATATTTTTGAAAAGGCATTGAACTTTGCGGTAAAGGCGCATGAGGGAATGACGAGGAAAACGGAGAATATTCCGTATATCCTGCATCCGGTGGAGGTAGCCGCCATTGCGGGCAGCATGACGACCGACAGAGAAGTTCTGGCGGCGGCGGTGCTTCACGACGTGGTGGAAGATACCCCTGTAACAGCGGAGGAAATCAAGAAGCAGTTCGGCAGCCGCGTTGCGGCGCTGGTGGCTTCGGAAACGGAAAACAAGCGCCCCGATATGCCGCCTGCACAAAGCTGGCGGATTCGCAAGGAGGAATCGCTCCGCGAACTGGAAAGCTGCGGCGATATGGCCGTGAAGATTCTCTGGCTGAGTGATAAGCTGTCCAATATTCGCTCTTTTTACAAGATGAAGCTTGCTTTGGGCGCTGTCCCGTGGGACAATTTTAACCAATCCGACCCTGTGCAGCAGGAGTGGTATTATTCTTCCGTGGCCCAATTGACCAAGGAGCTTTCTGATTGTCCTGCGTGGCAGGAATACGACAGGCTGGTAAAGCAGGTATTTGAAAGGGGCCAAGGCGACGCATGATACGTTATGAGGAAAATAACGGAGAATTGACGATCTTTTTGGAAGGACACATTGATTCGAACAATGCACATACTGTCCAGACGGAAATTGAGAAAATTCTTGAGTCGAATTCTGTTACGGCTCTTACCGTGGATTGTGCCGAACTGCAATATATTTCCAGCGCAGGTCTGAGAATTATACTGCGCTTGCGCAAGTCGATTCCGGCATTCCAAGTGGTCAATGTTTCTTCTGAAGTCTATGAAATCTTTGACATGACGGGCTTTACCGAAATGATGCCGGTTCACAAGGCCTACCGCGTGATTTCGGTGGAGGGCTGTGAAGTGATCGGGCAGGGCGCCAACGGAAAGGTGTACCGCATTGACCCCGATACCATCGTCAAGGTGTACCGTGATCCCGATTCTCTCGGTGAAATCCAGCATGAACGGGAAGTAGCCCGCAAGGCTTTTGTCATGGGCATTCCCACAGCGATTCCCTATGACGTGGTGCGTGTAGGAGAGGGATACGGCTCTGTTTTTGAGCTTCTCAACGCGCAGTCCTTTGCGCAGATTTTGCAGAGTGATTTGTCACGTCTGGACGAATTGGCAAAAATGTCCGCCGATCTGCTCAAAATAATTCATGCCACCCAGCTCAAGCCGGGAGAACTGCCTGACGTCAAGCAAAAGTCCCTCAAGAGCGCGGAGCTGTTGAAGGATTATCTGCCGGCAGAGGATTATGGCAAGCTGCGTCAGCTGATGTCCGCTCTTCCCGACGATACGCATGTCATACACGGGGATTTTCATATCAAAAACATCATGCTGCAAGGCGATGAAGTACTGCTTATTGACATGGATACCCTGTGTGTAGGTCATCCGATTTTTGAACTGGGGCATATGTATAACGCCTATCTGGGTTATTCTGATGTCAATCATCAGAACGTAGCGGGCTTCCTCGGCATTTCCTATGAAACCAGCCGTCAATACTGGGAAACCTGTCTCCGCTATTATTTGGGGACATCTGACCGGGAGGTCATCCGCACAGTAGAAAACAAGGCGATGATCATCGGCTATGCCCGCATTATGAATCACTTCGTGCGCCACGGCGGAATGGAAAACGATCACAGCAGAGCGGAGATTGAAAACTGTCTGAAGCGTTTGTCGCAGTTGCTTTCCGTGACTGATACATTGGAGATATAGTTTGACGGATGGATTGGAAGACAGGAGGCTTGATGCAGCATGAATCAGGAATCTTCCATGATCTATCATCCGGGGGTTTTATACGGCGTGGGGGTGGGGCCCGGCGACCCGGAACTGATGACATTAAAGGCTGTCCGCCTGATTCGGGAAAATCAGGTGATAGCGGTGCCCGGCATTCATCCGACCGATTCCGTGGCTTACCGTATTGCAGTGCAGAGCGTGCCGGAGCTTGCGGAAAAGGAACTCGTTCCGCTGTCCCTGCCGATGGTCAGAGATCGGGTGATGTTGCATTCGGCGCACCGTGAATGTGCCGGACTTCTGCAATCCTATCTTGACCGCGGGCAGAATGTGGTCTGTCTCACGCTGGGCGACCCCACGGTATATTCCACTTTCAGCTATTTGCAGCGACTGCTGGAAGAAGACGGCTATCCGGTGCAGGTGGTGAGCGGTGTACCCTCCTTTTGCGCGGCGGCGGCGCGTCTGGGCGTGCCGCTGGCGGAATGGGATGAGCCGCTGCACATCTTTCCGGCTGCGCATACCGAGCAGTTCCGGATGGAGCAAAACGGTAATTATGTGCTGATGAAATGTGGGAGTCGGATGAAGAATGTCAAAGGATATGTAAAAGACAGCGGAAGGTCGGTCTACGCGGTGGAAAACTGCGGTATGCCGGACGAAAAGCTCTGTCGCAGCGTCAGCGAAATGCCGGACGAGGCGGGTTATTTTTCTTTAGTCATTGTAAAGGATGCCACGGATAGGCAGATGGGAAAATAATTGTGAGATATTTGTTAAAATCTTCCCTTTGCTATTGACATTTTGGGAAGAACGCAATATAATCTTAAAAAAGAAACCGTTGAAGCGGAGATAACGGCAATCATGCCTTTCCAGAGAGCCCGCGCTGCTGAGAGTCGGGCAAGAAACAGGTTGTCAAATGGACCGCTGAGGGCGCAGGGCAACAGGCGGAAATATTCGCCCCAGTATCCTGCGACGTTGCAGGCAGGCGTCATTTGCCGGGGATATGCTGGTATCCCGCTAAGCGCACGGAGCGTTCCGTGAATCAAGGTGGCACCGCGGATATTTGTTTGGAAATATTCGTCCTTGACAGAAGTGTTTGTTTCTTTTGTCAAGGACGTTTTTATGTCAAATCAAAAAACTCCCTTTGACAGAGAAAACGTCGAGGGAGTTTTTCTTATTTTTGCAAAGGAGGGGCATTCATGCTTTTTTTACCAAGCCTTGAAGACGCTAAGAAAATCGCGGCGACGGGGCAGTACAATGTATTGCCTGTGAGCTGTGAGCTTCTGTCCGATTTTACCACCCCTATTGAAACCATGCGGATTCTCAAAAACATATCCACCCACTGTTATCTGCTGGAATCGGCGCAGCAGGGCGAGAAATGGGGACGCTACACCTTTATGGGCTATGACCCGAAGATGGAGATCACCTGCATGGACGGCGATCTGAAAGCGGGCGATTTCCGCATCACCACCGACAATCCCTCCGATTATCTGCGGCAGCTTCTGGCCAATTACAAAAGCCCCCGTCTGGACTATCTGCCGTCTTTCACGGGCGGTCTGGTAGGCTATTTTTCCTACGATTATCTGGGCTACAGCGAACCGACGGTGCGCCGCGAGGTGGAAGACACGGAGGCTTTCAAGGACGTTGATCTTATGCTGTTCGACAAGGTGATCGCCTTTGACCATATGCGGCAGAAAATCATTCTGATGGTCAACATCCGGTTGGATGATGTGGAGGTCGGTTACAACAAGGCGGTGCTGGAGCTGAAGCAGCTGGCCGATTTGCTGCGGCACGGCGACAAAAAGAACGAACCGGGCGGAAAGCTGCTGGGGGAAGTCACGCCGCTGTTTCATCGGGAGCAGTTCTGCGGCATGGTGGAGAAAGCCAAGCACCATATCCGTGAGGGCGATATCTTCCAAATCGTGCTGTCCAACCGCCTGTCCGCGCCCTTTGAGGGCAGCCTGCTCAACACCTACCGCGTGCTGCGCACCATCAATCCCTCGCCCTATATGTTCTATTTTTCGGGCACCGATGTGGAGGTGGCGGGCGCTTCACCTGAAACGCTGGTAAAGCTGGAAAACGGTGTGCTGCACACGTTCCCCCTTGCGGGTACCCGTCCCAGAGGCAAGACCGACGAGGAAGACCGTGCGCTCGAAGCGGAATTGCTGGCGGACGAAAAGGAGCTGGCGGAACACAATATGCTGGTCGATCTCGGCCGCAACGATCTGGGCAAAATCAGCCGGTTCGGCACCGTAGAGGTGGAAAAGCTCCACTCCATCGAACGCTATTCCCACGTCATGCATATCGGCTCCACCGTTCGCGGCGAGATCCGGAAGGACAAAGACGCGCTCGACGCCATCGAGGCGGTGCTGCCGGCGGGAACCCTTTCCGGCGCGCCCAAGATTCGCGCCTGTCAGCTCATCGGAGAGCTGGAAAACAACAAGCGCGGCATTTACGGCGGCGCGATCGGCTACATCGACTTTACCGGGAATATGGATACCTGCATCGCCATCCGCATTGCCTACAAGAAAAACGGCAAGGTCTTTGTCCGCAGCGGCGCGGGCATTGTGGCCGATTCCGTACCCGAAAAGGAATACCAGGAATGCATCAACAAGGCGAAGTCCTGCCTGAAAGCGCTGGAACTGGCACAGGAGGTGGAAGAATGACACTGCTCATCGACAATTACGACAGCTTTTCCTACAATCTTTACCAGCTCATCGGGAGCATTGACCCGGATATCAAGGTCATCCGCAACGACGAAATGACCATCCGTCAGGTCAGGAAATGTAAGCCGTCCCACATCATTCTCTCGCCCGGCCCCGGCCGACCGGAGGACGCGGGGATTATTGTAGAAGCGGCGCGTACATTGGGGAAGGAGATCCCATTGCTCGGCGTGTGTCTCGGACATCAGGCGATCTGCGCGGCGTTCGGCGCAACCGTGACCTATGCCAAGGAACTGATGCACGGCAAGCAGTCGGAAGTGACCTTTGATTTGCAATGCCCCTTGTTTGCGGGATGTCCGTCAGTGGCTCCCGTTGCGCGTTACCATTCCCTCGCGGCGGATGCGTCCACGCTGCCCGACTGCCTGCATGTCACCGCGTCGACTGCCGATGGGGAAGTGATGGCGGTGCAGCACACGCAGTATCCCATCTACGGCGTGCAGTTTCACCCCGAATCCATCATGACCCCTGACGGAAAAACCATGCTTGTTAATTTTTTAAATATATAACCATCCAAAGGAGTTTGAGACCATGATTAAAGAAGCCATTATCAAAATTGTCAGCAAGGAAGACCTCACCTATGACGAGGCTTACACCGTGATGAACGAAATCATGAGCGGCGAAACCACCCCCACCCAGAATGCCGCTTTTCTCGCGGCGCTTTCCACCAAGAGCGCCCGCGCCGAGACCACCGATGAAATTGCCGGATGTGCCGCCGCCATGCGCGACCACGCCACCAAGGTGGACACCGGCATGGACATTTTTGAAATCGTCGGCACGGGCGGCGACAATGCGCACAGCTTCAATATCTCCACCACGTCGGCACTCGTCGCGGCGGCAGGCGGCATGAAGGTTGCCAAGCACGGCAACCGCGCCGCGTCTTCCCTGAGCGGCACGGCGGATTGTCTGGAAGCGCTGGGCGTGAATATTCAGCAAAGCCCCGCCCGCTGCATCGAATTGCTGAATGAAGTGGGCATGTGCTTCTTCTTTGCGCAGAAATACCACACGTCCATGAAATACGTCGGCGCGATTCGCAAGGAGCTGGGCTTCCGCACCGTCTTTAACATTCTCGGCCCTCTGACCAATCCCGGTTCGCCCTCCATGCAGCTTTTGGGCGTATATGACGAATATTTGGTAGAACCGCTGGCGCAGGTATTGGTGAGCCTCGGCGTGAAGCGCGGCATGGTGGTCTATGGCATGGATAAGCTCGACGAAATCTCCCTGAGCGCGCCCACCAAAATCTGCGAGATCAAGGACGGCTGGTTCAAATCCTTTGTTATCACTCCCGAACAATTCGGCTTTGCGCGCTGTACCAAGGATGATCTGAAGGGCGGCACCCCCGCGGAAAACGCCGCAACCACCCGCGCTATTCTGGGCGGTCAGCAGGGACACAAGCGCAACGCCGTGCTGATGAACGCGGGCGCGGCGCTCTATATCGGAGGCAAGGCGGCGAGTATCGCGGAAGGTATTGCCCTCGCGGCGCAGATGATCGACTCCGGCGCGGCGCTTGCCACGCTCGACAAGCTCATTGAGGTCAGCAACCGACCGGAGGCAGCGGTATGACGATTTTAGACCAGCTTGCCGCCCACGCCAAAGAGCGCACGGCAGAGGCAAAGCGGCGTCTGCCTTTGGAACATGTGCGTCAGCAGGCGCTGACCCTGCCAAAAGGGGAGTTTGCCTTTGAAAAGGCGCTGCAAAAGCCGGGTATTTCCTTTATCTGCGAATGCAAGAAAGCGTCGCCCTCCAAAGGGCTGATCGCGCCGGATTTTCCCTATTTACAAATTGCCAAAGAATACGAAACGGCAGGCGCGGACTGCATTTCGGTGCTGACCGAGCCGAAATGGTTCCTCGGCAGCGACGAATATCTGCGGGAGATCGCCGGGAATGTGTCCATTCCCTGTCTGCGCAAGGATTTCACCGTGGATGCCTACATGATTTACGAGGCGAAGCTGCTGGGCGCGTCGGCGGTGCTGCTGATCTGTGCGATACTGAGTGAGGAACAGATCAGGGAATACATCGACATTTGCGACACGCTGGGGCTGTCCGCCCTGGTGGAGGCGCACGACGAAACCGAAGTGGAAATCGCCGTGCGCGCCGGTGCGCGTATCATCGGCGTGAACAACCGCAATTTGAAAGATTTTACCGTCAACACCGATAACAGCCGCCGCCTGCGGGAGATGATTCCGAACGAGGCGCTGTTCGTCTCAGAGAGCGGCGTGACCTGCGCCGGGGACGTGGCGAAGCTGCGGCACATCGGCGCGGACGCGGTGCTGATTGGCGAGGCGCTCATGCGCGCGCCCGACAAAAAGAGCAAGCTTGACGAACTGCGGGGGAATTGACGCATGACCAAAATCAAAATGTGCGGATTATCCCGCCCCTGTGATATCGTCGCCGCCAATGCCATCCGCCCCGAATATATCGGCTTTGTGTTTTACCCCAAAAGCAAACGGAATGTCACGCCCGAACAGGCGGCGCAGTTGAAAAAACGGCTTTCGCCCGCTATTCAGGCGGTGGGCGTGTTTGTGGACGCGGCTCCCGAAGCGGTGTCCGCGCTTCTCAGGCAGGGCGTGATTGATATCGCACAATTGCACGGACACGAGGACGAAGCCTATCTTGCTTCGCTGCGGCAGCTTACCGACAAACCGCTGCTGCAGGCGTTTCGCATTGCCGAGTCGGATGATGTGACACGGGCGATGCAAAGCAGCGCGGATATGGTGCTGCTTGACGCGGGAATGGGAAGCGGCGAGGGCTTTGACTGGACGCTGGTTCGGAAAATCGACCGCCCCTATTTTTTGGCGGGCGGACTGGACGCCGACAACGTGACCGCCGCGATACGGCAACTGCGCCCTTACGCGGTGGACGTCAGCTCCGGCATTGAGACGGACGGACAGAAGGACAAAGAAAAAATGGCGGCGTTTGCGGCCGCCGTCAGAAAGGAAGCAATGTTATGACCAATCCCAACGGACGCTTCGGCATTCACGGCGGACAATATATTCCCGAAACGCTGATGAATGCGGTCATCGAATTGGAGGAAGCGTACAATCACTATAAAAACGACCCGCAGTTCAACGCGGAGCTGACCGAATTATTCAACGAATACGCGGGCAGACCGTCGCGGCTGTATTATGCGGAGAAAATGACAAAAGATTTGGGCGGCGCGAAGATTTATCTCAAACGCGAAGACCTGAACCACACCGGCGCGCACAAAATCAACAACGTGCTGGGGCAGGCGCTTCTCGCTAAAAAGATGGGGAAGACCCGCCTTATCGCGGAAACAGGCGCGGGACAGCACGGCGTGGCTACCGCGACTGCCGCGGCGCTCATGGGGATGGAATGCGTCGTCTTTATGGGCGAGGAGGACACCATCCGTCAGGCGCTGAATGTCTATCGCATGCGGCTGCTGGGTGCGGAAGTGGTTCCGGTAAAAACAGGCACCGCCACGCTGAAAGACGCAGTTTCCGAAGCCATGCGCGAATGGACGTCCCGCATCAGCGATACCCACTACTGCCTCGGTTCGGTCATGGGGCCCCATCCGTTTCCCACCATCGTGCGGGATTTTCAGGCGGTCATTTCCAAGGAAATCAAGGAACAGATGCTGCAAAAGGAGGGCAGACTGCCCGACGCGGTGATCGCCTGCGTCGGCGGCGGTTCCAACGCCATCGGCAGCTTCTACCACTTCATCGAGGAAAAAGGCGTGCGGCTCATCGGCTGTGAAGCGGCGGGACGCGGCGTTGATACCTTTGAGACGGCGGCGACCATTGCCACCGGACGGCTGGGCATCTTTCACGGCATGAAGTCCTACTTCTGTCAGGACAAATACGGGCAGATCGCCCCTGTCTATTCCATTTCGGCGGGACTGGATTATCCGGGCGTGGGACCGGAGCACGCCTATCTGCACGATATCGGTCGCGCGGAATATGTGCCTGTGACCGATGAGGAAGCGGTTGGGGCGTTTGAATATCTGGCCAAGACCGAGGGCATTATCCCCGCGATCGAGTCGGCACATGCCGTTGCCTACGCGCGCAAGCTGGCTCCCACGATGGAGAAGGACAACATCATCGTTATCACGGTTTCGGGACGCGGCGACAAGGACTGCGCCGCCATTGCCCGTTACAGAGGGGAGGATCTTCATGAGTAATATTGCAAAGGCTTTTGCGGGTGGGAAGGCGTTTATCCCCTTTATCACCTGCGGCGACCCTGACTTGACCACCACTGCCGCCGTCGTTCGTGCCGCCGTCGAAAACGGCGCGGATTTAATCGAGCTGGGCATACCCTTTTCCGACCCGACCGCCGAGGGTCCTGTCATTCAAGGCGCGAATCTCCGTGCGCTCAACGGCGGGGTGACCACCGACAGGATTTTTGACTTCGTGCGGGAATTGCGCCAGGACGTGACTGTCCCGATGGTCTTTATGACCTATGCCAATGTGGTGTTTTCCTATGGGGCGGAAGCGTTCATCGCCACTTGTCAGGAGATCGGCATGGACGGACTGATTCTGCCCGACCTGCCTTTTGAGGAGAAGGAAGAATTTCTGCCGCTTTGCCGTCAATACGGCGTTGACCTGATTTCCCTGATTGCCCCGACCTCGGAAAACCGCATTGCCATGATTGCGCGGGAGGCGGAAGGGTTCCTTTACATCGTGTCCAGCCTCGGCGTGACGGGCATGAGAAGCGAGATCAAGACCGACCTCGCCGCCATCGTCAAGGTGGTCAGAGAGAATACCGACATTCCCTGCGCTATCGGATTCGGCATTTCCACCCCCGAACAGGCGCAAAAAATGGCCGCCCTTTCGGACGGCGCGATTGTCGGCTCGGCCATCATCAAGCTGCTGGAAAAATACGGCAAGGATGCGCCCGCCTATGTGGGAGAATATGTCAGGAGCATGAAAGACGCGCTGCGATAAACCGTATCATACCATATGAAAAAAACAAGCGGCCCGATGAATTGTCGGACGGCTTGTTTTTTTATATCCCTTGTTCCAATATGCGGTACACCAGCGCCATGTCAATGCTGCTGCGCACTTCGTCAGCGAGCAGGTCGTACTGTGCTTCTTTGTAGGCGCGTCGGTCGATCGCAGCGCTGCCGTAGGGCAAGCCCTTGCGTGTCATCAGGGCTTTGACAATGGTTTCCGATATCTCGCGGCGGTCGAAAAGCCCGTGGAGATAGCTGCCATACACATTGCCCTGCCACGCGCCGTCGGTGCGTCCGTCGGAAAGGGTGACAAGGCGGTTGCCGCCAGTATCGGTGTGTCCCATGTGGATTTCGTACCCCTCGCACGGCTGCCCCGACAGCGCCGCAAAAACGCCGCCGCAGTTTCCAATGTTTCCGCTGATCTGCGTGCGCGTTTTCTGCTCCGCGAATACGGTACGCGCAGGCAGCAGCTCCATGCCGCGTATTTCGCCGCCGCCTTCGCTGCCGCTGGGGTCGGAGATACGCTCGCCCAGCATCTGATATCCTCCGCAAATGCCGAAGAGCGGCACGCCGTCGCTGACAAGACGTTTGACAGCCGCTTCCATGCCGCTTTCCCTCAGCCAGCGCATATCGGAAATGGTGCTTTTGGTTCCCGGCAGAATCACAAAATCGGGACGCCCCAGCGCTTCGGTCTTGGAAACATACCGCACCGAAACGCCTTCATACTGCGTAAACACGTCAAAGTCGGTAAAATTGGAAAGGCGGGGGAGACGGATGACCGCTATGTCGATCAGACTGTCTGCCGTTTGGCGCAGCTTTTCCGAAAGGCTGTCCTCGTCGTCGATGTCGCAATGAAGATAAGGCACCACGCCGACCACGGGCTTGCCGCCGCGCTGCTCCAATATCCGCACGCCGTCGTCAAACAGACGGCGATCTCCGCGGAATTTGTTGACGATCAATCCTTTGACCATGTTTTTCTCCGCTTCTTCCAGCAGCGAGAGCGTGCCGAGCAATTGGGCAAAAACGCCGCCCCGGTCGATGTCGCCCACCAGCAGCACCGGGGAATGGGCGAGCCGCGCCATTCCCATGTTGACGATGTCGTCGGTCAGCAGGTTCAGCTCCACAGGACTGCCCGCGCCCTCTATCACGATGACGTCATATTGGCTGTCAAGTTCGCGGTAGGCGCGCATCACGTCGGGAATCAGCTCCCGCTTATGCCGGAAATAGCGGGAAGCGGTCATATTGCCCCGCACCTCGCCGTTGACAATGACCTGTGAACCGCAGTCGGTGGTGGGTTTGAGCAGAATCGGATTCATGCTGACGGACGGCTCGATGCCCGCCGCTTCCGCCTGCGTGACCTGCGCCCGCCCCATTTCCAGCCCCTCGCGGGTGATGTAGGAATTGAGCGCCATGTTCTGCGATTTAAAAGGGGCGCAGCGGTAGCCGTCCTGCTTAAAAATGCGGCACAGTGCCGCCGCGATCAGACTTTTGCCCGCGTTGGACATAGTACCCTGTATCATAATCGGTTTTGCCATTTTACCCCATGCACCTCCTGACGGCTTCTGTCAGCGCCGCGTTTTCCTCGTGTGTGCGCACCGCAACGCGAAAATACCCTCTGCCGAGTCCGATGTAGTCGGAGCAGTCGCGAATCGCAATCCCCTCTTGCAGCAGCCGTTCTTCCAAATCGTGACAATCGCAACGGAACAGGAGAAAATTGGCCTCGGAGGGGTAGACCCGGCAGCCGGCTTCTTGCAGCGAACGGGTAAGATAAGCGCGCTCCGCCGCGACCAAACGGACGGTTCGGGCGATGTAGCCGGTTTCCCGCAAGGCCGCTTCTCCCGCGATTTGCGCGGGAACCGACACGCTCCAGCACTGACCGCAGGTTTCGATCTTTCGCGCCGTTTCCGCGCTGCCGCAGAGCAGATAGCCCAGCCGCAGCCCTGCCATGGCGTAAATCTTGGTGAAGGCTTTCAGTATCATCACATGACCGGGCAGAGAGGTGCGCCGGGAACTGTCCTGTCCCGTAAAATCCATAAAACATTCGTCGCGCACCAGCCGCGTGCCGCAGACGGCGCATTGCTCCGTGATGCGTTCCATCAAATCAGAAGGAACGACGTTGCCGACGGGATTGTTGGGAGAGCAGACAAACAGTATATCCTTGCCGGGGATTTTATTCAAAATATCCTCGCGCAGGCAGAATCCGTCTCTTTCATATGTCAGATAATGCTCCACCTCGCAATGGAAGCTTTTCAAAGCGCGTTCATATTCGGAAAAGGTGGGCGCAATAACCAGCGCGTGGCGAGGAGAGAACGCCTGTACCGTCCGGTAAATTAAATCCGCCGCGCCGTTGCCGCAGACAATGTGTTCCGTGGGAAAAAGATGTTCCCGCTCGGCAATCGCCTGTTTCAGCTCGGTGCAGTGGATGTCGGGATAATGCGCGAATGCGTCCATATGTTCGACGAGTGCCTTTCTGACCGATGCGGGCAGTCCGAGGGGATTGAGATTGGCGGAAAAATCATATTGCACCTGACGAGAATAAATATCCCCTCCGTGGGGATTTTTTATATTGTTGCTCATACCAGCCACACTCCCCATATCACCGCGCGCACCGCTGTGCAGCACAGCAGCATCAGAAACGATGTGACGTACATCAGACGGTTGGCGCGACGGATATCCTCGTTTTCGATCGGTCGGAGAGGATCGCCGATGGTTTTCTTTTTGTAAAGCTGCCCGAAATAATACGCGTCTCCCGCGAGCTGCACACCCAGCGCCCCCGCGCAGACCGCTTCGGTTTGCGCGGAATTGGGGCTTGCGTGGTTGAAGCGGTCGCGCCGCCATATGCGCCACGCGCTGCCGCCGTTCAGACCTGTGATATACGCGGCTCCCACCATCAGCAAAGCGGTCAGGCGGGAGGGGAGAAAGTTGAGTATGTCGTCGAGCTTTGCGGCGCATTTGCCGAATCGGAGATAGGTTTCGTTTTTGTAGCCTATCATGGAATCCATCGTATTCGCCGCCTTATAAAAAAATCCCGCCGCTGCGCCGCCAAGCATGAGGTAAAACAGCGGCGCGGTCACGCCGTCGGAGGTGTTTTCCGCCACCGTTTCCACCGCCGCCTTGATGATGCCCTCGCGGTCTAGCACGTCCGTATCTCTGCCGACGATCATCGACACCGCACGCCGCGCGCCTTCGGTATCGTCGGCTTTGATCGCGCGGTAGACCTTGCTGCTTTCGTCCCGCAGACATCTGGCCGCGAGCAGGTAATAGCACAAAATTCCCTCTGCCGCAATGCCCAGCCACAGGCTGACAGCGTAACATCCCGCCAGCAGCAAGGCGGGCACCAGCGTGGAAAGCGTCAGAACGGTGACCATCAAAAACGCACCCGCCGCCGTTTCATGACGGGGCAGGAGCTTGCGGCAGGGAGCTTCCAGCGCGGCGATCAAACGACCGATCAGCCGGACGAGATGGGGAAGGGTGTAGGGATCCCCGAAAAGACAGTCCAGCGCAAATCCGATCAGCAGAGGCAACGCCGCCGCCAAAATAGTTTTCATTGGTTAATGCCTCCTTAGAAACGTGACTGCACGGTGAGCGTCTCGCCGTCGAATTCCGTGACAAAGCCGTGTCCGTTGTCGATCTGATACTCATAAAAATTCCGTCGCGGCAGGGCGAATTGTTCCAGAATCGCCATGATGCTGCCGCCGTGAATGATAAAAGCGGCAGTGGCAAAATCCTGACGGTATTTCATGCTGATTTCGCTGAATGCCGCCCCGCAGCGCGACAGAAAATCCCCGTGCGCCTCGCCGTTGGGAAAAGGCAGCCGTCCGCCGCTGTCAATCCATTGCTGGTAAGCGGGATTTCCGTTAAGTTCTCGGTAATTCCTGCCCTCAAAATCCCCGAAATCACACTCCCGCAATCCCGCGTGTGTGACAACCGATTGCCACGGATAGAGGATGGCCGCCGTTTGCAGGCAGCGCCGCAGGGGACTGCATACAATAAGATCGGCGGGGGGATAGTCCATTTCTCGCAGCTCTTTTATCCCCGCCTCGCAAAGCGGCTCGTCGGTGCGCCCGATATAGCGTTTTTCCCGATTGCCCGCCGTTTTGCCGTGACGGATGAAAAGAATGGTCTGATGTTTCGTCATTTGATCTTCACCCCGCAGCCGCAGACAATGCGTTCCACACTCTCGGCACGCCGCGCCAGAAAGCAGGACACGCGTCCCACGGCTTCCCGCCATTGCCGCTCGCTTTTTTCCATAGGAATAATGCCGCTGCCCACCTCGTCCATGATGAGGATGACGTCGGGATTGCATTCCAGCAGTTGTTCGGTTTTTTTGAGGGCGTCTTCCTGCTTCTCACAAAGTGCTTTGATGTACAAATGATAACGGAAAACACATGGATAGGCAAAGGTAGGACAAAAATCCGCCGCCCCCGCATCGGTGAAATCCTCCGGCCGTATGCCGTAATGCGATTGCACATAGGCGCGTTTTCCCTCATACGCACCGCCGATAATCAGTCTCATGCTATGCTCCCTCCGATCAGATGGGCGATTGTGCCGCCGAAGAAACCCGCCAGTTCACAGAGCTGCAAAAAATACCCTGCCAGGTCGCCGGAAATGCCGCCGAATGTTTTATAGGAAAAGATTCTGTAGTAAAGAAATGTCAGCGCTGCGCCCAACAGCGCGCCGATCGCCGCAATGCTGTCCACGCAGAGCATCGCCGCCGCGCAGCCGCACAAAATCAGCGCCTCCGCGGCAATGGTAACGGTACGGTGGGCAGGGCGGGAAAACTGCTGCAAGGCGCCTTCCCGCTTGGCGCTGCGAAAGGTAACTGCCGCCAATCCGCTGAGCGCCCGTGACAGCACAAAGCAAAGCGCGCATACCGTCATCAGCCGCCTGTCCTCCACCTGAGAAAACACGCCGGTTTGCAGCAGCAGATAAAGCGCCAGATGCATGGCGGCAAAGGCCCCTATGCGGGAATCGCTCATGATCTCCAGCTTTCTTTCTTTTGACGCGCAGGAGGCTTTTGCGTCGCACACGTCACAGAAGCCGTCCAGATGAATCCCGCCTGTCACCGCCATCGGAATGGCGGTGCAGACGGCGGCAAACAGCAGCGAATGGACAGAGAGAAAACGGCTTATCTCAAACCACAGCAGCAGCAAAGCGCCGATGACGCATCCGATCAACGGAAAGAAGCAGAGCGCATACCGTCGGTTTTCTTCTTTCCACTCCACC
>CAMHAV010000069.1 GCA_946182865.1 uncultured Clostridia bacterium | reverse complement strand
TCAATGCGTTTGCTGCTGAGACGATTGTAACTCTTATCATAGTATTCAACCAAATACCGAAGGTCATATTTATCGAACTCATATTTATAAGAATAATAATTTGGTGCTTCAAATTTCATCAAACTACCATCGTCACATAACCGCAAATAAGATTTGATAGTGTCGGTAGCGACCACATAGTCCTGACTGCCAATATTTCCTGTTGAAGATGTGACGTGATAATCTGTTTTTTCACTTGCATCGTTTATTGTTCCCGCTAATACAACTGTCCCCATTGACAGGAACACAGTCACAGCCATCGCAAGCGATAGCAGCCGCTTCATTTTTTTACCTCTCATAAATCGTCATCCTTTCAAATGGAATGTTTTAAATATATCTGTACAGAGAAACCGGAACAGATCATCACATTTTCTCATTAATCATAACGCACTTGTTCGGTATATACAATATTATATCTGAATTTTGTACAATGTTTTTCCAAATTTTTTCCAAATTCACTACCATTCAGCATTTTCGTCAATCCATATTCCCCGTGGCGTACATAATGGTGGCAGCGGCGGCGATGGGAGCGGTTTCGGTGCGCAGGATGCGCGTGCCAATTTCCCTCTGTTATAAAAGGGGAAAACGGCACACGCCTGTTTGCTTTTTCATTCGTTTTTCATTATTCGACCGTCACATAAAATCCGGTGGATTTGCCGCTGTAGGTGACGACGATCTTTTGCTGTCCCTCGGCGGTGAGTTTGCCTGTCGGGGTGTAGGTGTAGCCGGAGGTGACTTCGGCGGTGGTGTTGTCCGAATAGGTCACTTTTAAAATCATCCCGGACGGGTCAAAAGTCTCGCCGACCTGATAGGTCTGCTTGGCGGGAAGTTTTTTAATGGCAACGCCCGAAACGGTCTTGCCCGCCGGATTGACCGTCACATAGAAACCGGAGGTCTTGCCCTCATAGCTGACGACAATTTTCTGCTGTCCCGCTGTGGTCAGCTTGCCATTGGGCGTGCAGGTGTATCCGGAGGTGACTTCGGCGGTGGTGTTGTCGGTGTAGGTGATTTTTAAAATCATGCCTGCCGATTCAAACGCCTCGCCGACCTTGTAGGTCTGTTTGGTCGGGAGTTTTTTAATGGCAACGGAAGAAACCGTCTTGCCGGCTTCATTGACCGTCACATAGAAACCGGAGGTCTTGCCCTCATAGCTGACGACAATTTTCTGCTGTCCCGCTGTGGTCAGCTTGCCATTGGGCGTGCAGGTGTATCCTGTGGAAACAACCGCCGTGTGCTTGTCGGCGTAGGTGACGTTCAGCGTCATGCCGGACGGGTCGAAGGTTTCGCCTGCCGTATAGGTCTTCTTGGTGGGCAGGGTCTTGATGGTCATGCCCGTGACCAGCTTGCCGGCCTCCGTGACCGTGACATAAAATCCGGTGGAGCGGCCCGCGTAGCTGACGACGATCTTCTGCTGTCCGGCTGCGGTCAGCTTGCCGATGGGGGTATAGGAATAGCCGTCCGACACAATGGCGGTGGTGCCGTCGCTGTAGGTGATTTTCAGGGTCATGCCCTTGGGGTCAAACGCCTCGCCGACCGCGTAGGCGCGTTTGGTGGGCAGGGTCTTGATGACCATATTGGACACTGTCTTGCCCGCCGGATTAACGGTGACATAGAATCCGGTGGATTTGCCGCCGTAGGTGACGACCACCTTCTGGCTGCCGAGTTTGTCCATGCGCAGCGGCGAATAGGTGAAGCCCCGCGTGATTTCCGCGTAGGACGCGTCGGTAAAGGTTACTTTCAGCCGCATGCCCGCCGAGGCGAAGCTCTCGCCTACGGTGTAGGTGCGCTTGGCAGGCAGATTTTTGATAACGACCGAAGACGTGACCAGGTCGTTGGGAGAGGATGCCGTATATTGAAAATACAGGTTGGGGTCGGAGGTGAAGAGCGATTGGCCGCTCACCTTTTCATTCCAGAGTGACTGCGTGCCGACATAGTAAACGTCGCGCAGGGCGCCGGCATTCTGGAAAACATTCTTGCCGAAAGAGACCGACTGACGGTTGAAAAATACGGATGTCAGCGAGGTGCATCCGGCAAAGGCCTTTTCTTCAAAGCCCTCGGCGCTTATGGGGAACGTGATCGTTTTGACGCCTTTGCAGTTTTCAAAAGCGCATTTTCCTATTGTGTGCCATTTGTCGATGTTGTGCAAATTGGTGAGCGAGGTGCAGCCGTAAAAGGCATAATCACCCACGTCGGTCGTGGTGTTGCCGAAGTTGACCGTTTTCAGCGAGGTGCAGCCGTAGCACATGCCTTTTGGCACGACGGGGCAGGAGAACGGAATCGTCAGAGAGGTAATGGAAGTATCCATGCGGAACGCGTACTGCCCGATGGACGTGATATAGGACGGCAGCGACATGGAATTGATCGCGCCGCATTCGGCAAAGGCATATTCTCCGACGGTTTTGAGGGTATTGGGCAGCCGTACCGTGACCAGCTTGGTACAGCCCCGCAGCGCCTCATTGCCGATGTCGGCCAGCTGCGTGGAGGACGCGTTGAAGGAGGTGAGCGCCACGCAGTTTCTGAATGCGTCCTTGCCCACGGAAGAAAGCTGAGAGGGAAGATAGATATAGGTCATGGCGCTGCATCCGTAAAAGGCATAGTCGCCGATCGAAGTGACGCTCGCCGGGAGCGAAAGACCTTTGAGCGAGGTGCAGCAGTAGAACGCATACGTTCCCACTGACGTCGGCGCGCCGGAAACCGTCACGGACGACAGCGCGCGGCAGTTGTAAAACGCGTAATTGCCAATGGACGATACTTTCGGCAGGGAGATGCTTTCCAGCGACGTGCAGTTGCGGAACATACCGACCGGCACGGACGACAGCGCGCTGCATTTTCCCACCGTTTTGAGATTCTGGCAGTTGTGGAACGCGTAGGCGCCGGCGGTGGTCAGTTTGGCAAGATTGGCGCTCTTGAGTTGCAGGCAATTGTAAAACGCGTTTATCCCTACAGTCGTCAGACCGTCGGGCAGCGTGATTGCCATTTTCTGACATTCGTAAAACGCGTAGGCGCTTACGGAGGTGACGGTGGAGGGAATGGTGATTCCGGTCAGCGACGAACATTTGTAAAACGTATAGGGCGCGATCTGGGTAGCGCCGTCGGGAACCGTGACGCTTCCTGTCCAGCTCTTGCAGCCGTAAAAGGCGTAAGCGCCGATGGACTTGACAGAGGAGGGCAGATTGATCGTCGTGAGAGAAGCGCAGTTGTAAAACGTGTAGGGCTGGATCTCTTCGATGTAAGAGGGCAGCGTCATGGTGGACGCGAGCTTGGAACAGCCGTAAAACGCCGATTTGCCGATGCGCCGCATATTGGTGGTCATATTGAGGAAGGTCAGCGCGGAGCAATCCTTGAAAGCCGCGTCGCCTATCTCGTAGGCATTGGATTTCAGCCTGACGGTCTCCAGAGCGGTGCAGCCGGAGAATGTTTCTTCGTGAACGATAACGCAGCCGCTGTTGCTGAGATCTATCGAGAGAAGGGACGCGCAGTTTTTAAATGCCCGATTCCCCAGGCTGTTGATCTGGGATGTGGGAGAAAGGCTGCCCAGTTTAACGCAGTCCTCAAACGCCCCCTCCCATACGCTCACCTTATTGCCCGATGGCGGGAGTTTCACGGTGGTCAGCGCCGTGCAGCCCTTGAATCCGTCCTTATAGATGGCGGTGATGGAGGTTTTGCTCAGATCGGCGCTTTGCAGCGCCGTGCAGCCGTCAAAGGTGTAATAGCCCAGCATTTTTATCGAGGAAGGAAAATTGATCGACTGGAGGGAAGTACACCGCCGAAACGCGCTGCTGCCGATGGACGTGCAGCTGTCGGGAACCGTGATGCTCTCGATGGCGGGGCAGTCGGTAAACATATAATCCCCGATTTCTTTGAGGTTAGCGGACAGCTTGACCGTTTTGAGACTGGTGCATTTTTCAAACACATGCTCGCCGATATCGGTGACGGAGTCCGCCATGGTCACATTGGTGAGCGACGTGCAGCCCGCAAACGCGTAGTTGTCGATCTTGGTGACGTGTCCGGGAATGATAAGCTGCTTAAGGGAGGTGCAGTCTTCAAACGCGTCAACGGGAATGGTGGTAAACGTTCCCGCCAGCAGCACGCCCGTGACCTTGGTCTGGGCAAAGCATCTGTCGCCCAGCGTTTTGACCGACGAAGGCAGCGTCAGGGAGGTCAGACCGCTTCTGTAAAAGGCTTCTTTGCCGATGGTTTTGAGGGAGGTGGATAATTTGACATAGGTGAGCGCCTCGCATCCGCGGAACGCTTCATTGCCGATCGAGGTCACCCCGTTGGCCATCGTCAGCGTGCTCAGCTTTTCGCAGCGCGCAAACGCGCCGGCGCCGATGGTCTTGATGGAGGCTGTCATATAGGCGCTTTGCAGCGACGTGCAGCCGTAAAACGCGCTCACGCCGACCGCCGTGACCGAACTCGGTATATCGACCGAGACGAGATGGGTGTTCTCGTAGAACGCGCTCGTGCCGATGGTCTTCACCGTGGAGGGAATCGTGACGTTGGCGGCGGTGCCGTTGTACTTGGTCAGCGTGCCGTTTTCATCGATTTCAAAGGTACTCGCGGCGTTGACCTGTTGAAACGGTGCGCCGACCAGCGGCGCCGTCAGCAGCGCCAGCGCCAGAAGCACAACCAATGCCGACAGTTTTTTGCCGATAGGGGAACTCATAAAAACAACCTCGCTTTCTTAATGTCAGGAACGGTAAAAGAGGCTTTCATCCTTATTATAGCAATTCACTGCCCGGTTGTCAACGAAAGACGCTTGTCAACACGGAAATCAATTTTTATATTGTGCTTTATTAGTTTGAAAAGATGCCCCTGTTGCTTTTTTAGCGGGGGTGCGTCTTACATCGTCATCGGGCGCGGGGCGCAGGCCAATAGAGGCTGGAGCAATGGCCGCATTTTCGCTTTTTAAGAACGGGAAGCCCCGTCTCCCGTTACCGGGCTTTTGCCTCGATGCACGCGTCGGGGGCGTACACGGCATTCGCCGTCCGCGCAATTGGCCCGATGGGTTTAGTCATGCGTATTTGCAACCTTTTTGTAATCGGGTCGAGGGTTGCTTTTATTTTTGATTTTCATTTCAGGACATTTCTCTAATATTGGTGAGTGAGATGTGTCGTTATAAGATATCATTTTCATTGTTCGTCAGATTTTCAAAATGGATTTCCGTGCCTTGTCAATAAAATAACGATATCTTTCCTCATTCCAACCCCAGCGCTTCACAGATCCACTCGTACATCAGCGCGTAGAGTCTGTCGTTGGGGTGCAGTCCGTCCGCGAAGAGCGAGTTGAGATCGGTGCCTGTGCTTTCGGCGTAATCCAGCGTTTTTTGATAGAGGTCGATGTATTCCGTCTCGTTGTCGGAGGCCATACGCCGGTACACTTCCGCCACATCGCTCATGTGAAAATGCTTGCCGCTTTTTTCTTCGTTTGCCTCGCTTGCGGGAGGGGGACTCATGAAAATCACCTTGGTGCCTTTGGCTTCCAGTCGGTTTTTGATGGTCTGCAATTCGCTGTAAAGCGAGTCGGTGGTGTAGGTGAAATTGGTTTCGTTCTCCAGTGTGCGGTTGTTGGTGCCGAGCATGCAGAGCACCACATCCTCGTCGCCGTCCACCAGTTCGTTCCAGAAATACAAAATCTGATGGGTGGACACGCCGCGGATGGCGTTGTTGGTTACCTCCGCGTGATACTCCGTTTCCAGCCGCTTTTCGAGCAGCGCCGCCCATGATTTTTCTCCCAGATTGCGGCTCCACGCGGTGGGATTGCGGGTAATAATGACCTCACCCGTGGGATTGTAGTCCGAACTGCCCACCCCCTGCGTGATGCTGTCCCCGATGAATTTGATTTTCACGGTCTGCTCCGAAGCAAAGACGGGCTGCATAACGGAGGCAATGGTCACGGGGGATTCGATGACATTCACGTCAAAGGCGGCGCTTCTGCCGCAGTATTGTACCGTGACGGTCTGCTGTCCCACGCCGCCCGCTGTGTCGGGCGTACAGGTAAACCCGTCGGTCACGGTGCCGGAAGTGCCGTCGGCATAGGTTACTTTTAATGTCATGCCGTCGGTCTGTATCGGCTTACCGGGGGTATAGAGCTTTTTGTCCGGCGCTTTTTCCACTGTCAGCGCCGTAAAGGGACGCACCGGGAAATCACAGTGAATCACGGTATCCTCCCCGAACGGCATATTTTCCCCCCACAAGGTCTGCCATTCTTCCTCCGAGCCGCCGTAATAAATATCGCGCAGAGCGCCGCAGCCGTCAAAAACGTCTATATCTGTGGGTGAAACCGTCCGGGGGAGGGTCACGGTCGTCAGCAACGAACAGCCCGCAAACGCGCGGCCTCCCACAGAAGCCGCCGACAGCGGCAGCATGACCGTTTCCAGCGACGAACAGCCGGAAAACGCGCCTTCTCCCACCGAAACCAGTTCATCCGGCAGCATCACCTCCGTCAGCTCGTCGTTCCCGGCGAACGCGAAAGCGCCTACCGCTGTCACACCGCTCCCCACCGTCACGGAACGGACGCTGCCGTTCCAGATGTTCCACGGCGCGCGGCCTTGCAGACCGCTGCCCGCGTAGTTCTCCATATCGCCGCTGCCGCCGATGGCCAGCGCGCCGGTTTCCACGTCAAAGCCCCACGTCACATTCTCGCCGCAGGTGCCGCTCACAGGGATGACCTTGACGGGAAAAGCCGTTGCCGTGCCGCCGCAGGTCACGGTGATCCACTGGTACCCGGCGGCGTTGGCGGTGTCTACTGTCAGCGGCGCACATTTGAAGCCCTCCGTGATGTCCTCGGTGGTGCCGTCCTCAAAGGTCACTCTCAGAATCATGCCGTCGGTGATAAGCGGAGAACCTGCCACATAGACCGTCTTGTCCGGCTTTTGCGCCACGCGGATGGTTTTGACCGTCTCCCATTTGGATTTGACCTTGACGGGAAAGGCGGTCGCCGTGCCGCCGTATATGACGGGAATCCATTGCAGCCCCGACGAGGTGAAAAACAGGGTATCGCATCGGAACCCCTCGGTGATTTCCTCGGTACTGCCGTCCTCATAGGTCACGGTGACGATCATACCCGCCGTTTCGAGCGGTTCACCCGGCAGATAGACCGTTTTGTCCGGCTTCCGCGTCACGCGGATTTTCGCAACCGATTCCGCTCTGGGCTTGACCTTGACGGGAAAGGCGGTGCCGATGCCGCCGTAAACCACGGTAATCCATTGTAGCCCCACATTTTCCAGCGCCGCCGGACGGCACCGGAACCCTTCGGTGATTTTCTCGGTGCTGCCGTCCTCATAGGTGACTTTTAATCGCATGCCGTCGGTGACCAGCGGCATGCCTTCCATATACACACACTTGTCCGGCTTCTGTGATACGCGAATCTGCGTGACGCTGGCCTCCTTGGATTTGACCTTGACCCAGAAAGCGGTCGCCGTGCCGCCGTAGGTCACGGTGATCCACGGATTTCCCACGGTATGGAGTTCGGTCCGGAGACATTTGAAACCTTCGGTGATCTCGCGCGTGCTGTCGTCCTCATAGGTCACGGTGACGACCATACCGTCGGTTTCCAGCGAAGCGCCCACCATATAAACCGCTTTGTCCGGTTTTTTGGTCACGCGGATGTATTTCACCTTTTTGACCGTCACCGAAAACGCGGCGGTGAAATCCTCATAGCGCACGGTAACGGTCTGTTCTCGCGCCGTCAGAAAAAGGGACGGCGAAACGGCAGATGCTTCGGTAATATCCTTAGCGGTTCCGTCATCATACAGGGCGGACACCCGCATGCCTGTGGGGTCAAAGGATTCTCCCCAGAGGTAGACCGTTTTTTCGGGCAGGGCTGTGACGGCAATGCCCGTCATCTCACGCTCCTGCGGTTCCTCCTGACCGAAGTGAATCGCCGTATCCCCGGAGAGACGGCCGGAAAAGGCCTGCTTCCATGCCGTTTGGGTGCCGCCGTACACGATGTCGCTCAGACTGACGCAGCCGTGAAAGGCATTGTCCGCCACGGCGGTCACAGAGGCGGGAATCTGCACCCGCGTGAGATTCCGGCAGCCCGCAAAACTGTATGTACCTATCGCGGTAATCCCCTGCCGGATGACAACCGACCGAATGTCCGCCGCAACAGGGTGCCACGGCACATCCGTGCCGCTCACACAGTCGGGCAAATCGTCGGTGCCGCTGACCGCCAAGGTTCCCGCTTGCGCGTCAAACCGCCACACGGCATAGGAGCCGCACTGCCCCTCGGTCGGCTTGTCGGCGTCCTGCTCCGTCCCCTCCGCAAACACCGCCAATGCAGTCAGCAAAAACAATATTGTCATCAGACAGACAAATAGCAGTTTTTTGTATTTCATAGAATCATCCTCTCCCTACATATGTGAAATTTATTCGTATTGAAATTGTATCACTTTTCGTAAAAAATGTCAATGTATTCCACATGATGGTTGGATGATAAACAAAAACGCGCGCAACCCCAATCTATAATTGGCTTGCACGCGCTTTTAATATTCCGGTATGTTGTTTATGCTAAATTGTTAACTATTCGTTATATCAATTGACGGTGACATAGAAGCCGGTCGCTTTGCCGCCGTAGATGACGACAATCTTCTGTTGCCCGACGGTGACAAATTTCTCCGTTGGGGTGTAGGTGTAGCCGCTGGACACTTCCGCCGTGGTGCTGTCGGAGTAGGTGATTTTTAAGACCATGCCGGCGGGGTTAAAGGTTTCTCCGGCGACATAGGTGCGCTTGGCGGGCAGTTTTTTGACCGTGACGGTTTTGACCGTCTTGGGCGCAGCGTTAACAGTGACATAAAATCCGGTGGCTTTGCCGCCGTAGCTCACGACAATCTTCTGCTCTCCGGCGGTGTTGAGGGTTCCGGTCGGGGTGTAGGTGTAGCCGCCGGAAAGCTCCGCCACGGTGCCGTCGTTGTAGGTGACTTTGAGAATCATCCCTGTCGGTTCGAATTTCTGTCCCACGGTGTAGGTGCGTTTGGTGGGCAGTTTTTTGATCGTGACGGTTTTCACCGTCTTGGACGGGGCGTTGACGGTGACATAGAATCCGGTGGATTTGCCGCCGTAGGTGACGACCATCTTCTGCTGTCCCACGGTGACAAATTTCGCGGTCGGGGTGTAGGTGTAGCCGCTGGACACCTCCGCCGTGGTGCTGTCGGAATAGGTGATTTTTAAGACCATGCCGGCAGGGTTGAAGGTTTCTCCGGCGACATAGGTGCGCTTAGTGGGCAGCTTTTTGACCGTGACGGCGCTGACCGGCTTGCTGTCGGCACTGCACACGATATGCGGGGCGTCGGTGAGAGGGCGATTGGTCGTATCCAGATTTGCCTTCAGTTGGTTCCAATCCGACAGACTGCCGTTATAATTGACGTTCTGGAGCGCATCGCAGTTGTAAAACGCATATTGTCCGATTTCTTTGACATTTTTGGTGAAGGAAACGGTTTTGAGCGAAGTGCAGTTGGAGAAGCAGCTGCCGCCGATCTTTGTGACGGAAGCGGGAAGGGTAATGCTTTGCAGTGTGGCGCAGTTCTCAAACGCGTAGTGCTCCACAGCGGTGACCGTGCCGGGAACGGTGTACTGCACGGTTCCCTTATTGGCGGGATAATTGAGCAGACGGGTGAAGGATTTGTCAAAGAGAATACCGTCCTTGGCGGCATAGTTTTGATTATCCGCCGCCACCGTCACCGCACAGGAAAAGACCTGATCCGTTCCGATGTCGGTGACCGACTTGGGAATGGAAACGGGGCCGAGTTTGGGGCAATGGCAAAATGCGCCGCTGCCGATCGACCAGACCGTCGGAGGAATGTTGATCTGCTCGAGCGCGCTGCAATGCGCAAATGCCACATCTCCCACGACTTGCAGACCGCCGGGCAGCGTCACCTTTTTCAGATAGGCACAGTATTCAAACGACGTTCCCTCTACAATGGTCACGGACGAGGGAACCGTGTAGGAGGTGGCGGTGGCGTTGCAGGGATAGTGGAGCAGACGGGTTTTGTCCTTGTTAAAGAGGATACCGTTCTGACTGACATAATCGGGATGTCCTGCCGCCACTGTGACAGGGCCGGAAAACGAATAGAAAGGGAAGACACAGGTTTTGGGAACGGTTACGCCTCCCATTTTTTCGCATTGCCAGAACGCGAAATTGCCGATGCTCTGGAGCGCGGTAGAAAGATTGACATTCCGCAGCGAATGGCATCCGTAAAAGGCATAGGCTTCGATTTTGGTCACGGAATTGGTCATCTTGACATCGGTGAGTTTTTCACAGTACTGAAAGGCACTTTCTCCGATCACGGTGACCGATGACGGAAGGGTAACGGATTGGATGGGTTTACCGTAAAACGCCGACGCGCCGATCTTTTTGACAGTGGAGGGAACCGTCACATTCACGGCGCTGCCGTCATAACGGGTCAGCACGCCGCTTTCAACGGTGAAGTCCCCGGCCGCAAAGGCCGTCCGTCCGCTGCCGAAAGCAAAAACAGGCAGCAGCATCGCCAGCACAACGACCAGCGACGCGATTTTTTTGCCGGTTTTTTGGGCAGAAAAAGAAATACACAGCATAACAACCTCTCGCTTTCTGATAAAATATTTTTTGGGAAGCGTTCCCTATGATTGTATTGTACCTTTCGGTAAAAAAAGAGTCAATCTTTTTTACAGATTTTATAAAATATTTTACGCTATGAAATTTGGACGGGAAATGCGTTTTGTTTTCCACATTTTGCTATGAAACGGTGAATAACTTGAATAAAAGCCTGTGGATTGCCCAACATTTTAACAGTTATCTTTGTATGAAACGAAAGAAGGAGTCATTTTTGAACAATCAACCGTCCAACAGTGCAAAATCGGTACCGTATCTCACCGCCGGCAGCGTTCCACGACAATACCCGTGGCTGAGTGAAGACCAGTCCTGCGACGTCTGCGTGATAGGTGGCGGCGTGACAGGCGCTTTGTGCGCCCTGACGCTAGCGGAAACAGGACGCAGCGTCACCCTGATTACGTCCCATGAAATCGGCTTCGGGGACACGTCCGCGTTATCCACCGCCGTGGAAGCCGACCGCGGCGCGACCCTCACCGAATTGACCCGCAACATGCCCATTGAAAAAGCAGTCAAGCTCTACCGCATGGGGCTGGCGGCGCTTGATGAACTGGAAAATCTCTGCCACTCCCTCGACAAAGCTTCGGGAGCCGCGTTTTCCACCGGATTTGCACGGCGTGACTGTTTGCTTTTCACCGACGATGCCATCGAACTGGAGCTTCTCAACCACGAATTTCTCGCCCGCAAACACAACCGCTTCGACTGCGCCTTCATCAGCCGCGAACAAGCGCGGGATTCCTTTTCCTTTGACCTGTGCGGCGGCATCCTCGGAAAAGCATGCGGGGCAACACTCAACCCCTATCATCTGGCACACCTCTGCCTGATGCGGGCGGCGGAACTGGGGGTGAATATCTTCGAGCACACCGCCGCAACTGACATCCAGCCGCCGCCGCACAGCGAGGGCAGCGTGATTGTCACCACCTCCACCCGCCGCACGATCTACGCGGGCAAGCTCATCCTAGCCACCGGCAGCGAAGGACTCCGGGGCATTCTCTCCCGGAAGCGCCGACGCAGCGCCGCGCTGATGATTTCTCACCCTCTCATAGAGGAATCCCCCAGCGGTTGGCCGGGGCAATGCATCATCCGTACCTTTGGCACGCCCAAGCAAATCTATTCCTTTACCCCTGACGGCAGAATTTCCGCCGAATGCGCCGACAGCCCAAACAGACTGCCTTTGGCGGAAAACGTGGGCGCGGCTCTGCGCCGCCTCAGCCGCCGCTTCGACGGGAGATCCGATCAAAGAGCAGACCAAAGCGGCACACTCGCACGGCTCGAAGAATCTGTCGGCTTTCTCTTCCCCGCCATTGCGTCTGTCAAAACGGACTACGCCTTTGAGAGAGAATATGTCACCGCGCCCGACGGTCTGCCCCTCATCGGCACGCACCGCGATTACAACAACTGTATTTTTGCCCTGACAGGCGGACGCGGCGCGTTGATCGAGGCACAATGGGCGGCACAGACCGCCGCCGACATCTGCGAGGAACTGTTTAATGAGGATATGGCTGCATTCAGTCCCATGCGGGAAAGCGTTTGATAATGATTTATTCGGTCACACAGGATGATATAATGTAAAAAACGCATGGAGAATATAAAGCATTTCTCCATGCGCTTTCTGGTTTATTCAGCAACATCCTCTTTTTCTATTACTTTCGCTTCCTGCGTGGTGGCTGCTTCCTGAGAAGTCTTCTCTTGCGCAGGCTGTTGGGCTTTTGTTTTTTTCTTTTTAAACATCACAACAGCGCCAACTGCCAGCAGCGCGGCGCAAAACACACCGCCAATAGCGTAAAGAAGAGGATGCACATTTCTGTCGCTGCTGCTGACCGCGTCGGTCGAGGAAACCTTCGGTTGCTCCTGTAAGGCTGACTGCCACAGAAGTACATATCTTCCACGCTCGCGCAGCGAAAAGGTCAGTCCTTCTTCATCCGCCTTTGTCTCTGTTTCCTCCACGGTACCGTCCTCTTTCACGCAATACAGCTTGTAGTCGGAGTAGATTTCTCCTTCCACCGCAGCGGGATAAGAAAGAAAAACCGGGATATCTTCTGTCAAAGACTCCGTGAGTATCACATCGCTGTCATCCATCAGGTAAATGTCATACAGCAGAATATTTTTTGACGTGCGATCAAAAGACTTGTCAAAGCGCTCCATCGCCGCCAACACATCGGCTGTTTGCTCTTCCGACAGCGGTTCAATCACCGATCTGATGATTTTCACATTTCCCTGTTCGTCGGTAACGGCTCTTTCAGCGTTTCTCTCGGTCTGCACCAAAGAGGCGGGGGAATCCGTCGTACCGTCCGACGGCTTTACCTGCGCATACAGGCGCAGCATATTGCCGTATAAAAGCCCGTTATTACCGCTCAGAAAGTCAGAAATAATGTAGTCATACACATTTCCGCCCGGCGAAAAGGATTTTCCCTTGCCCTTTCGATGGGTATTCCATGTGAGCGTATATCCCGCTGGAGCCGTGTACAGGTCAGACGGAATCAAAATCTTTTCGCCGGATATCGCCTCGGCTTTTCCGAAGGAAACATATTTCCATGTGTAACGAAGCGGATAGTCTTTGGATGTAATCATGCCGCCGTCGGGGTCAAAAAATGCGAGGATAAACTTCTTGTTGATCTCAAAAGAATCGCTGTTCCACACGCCGCCCAGATAAACCAATCCCCCTCATGCTCCTGGGGATTGACGGTAATCGTTGCGCCGGGGCTGTAGACCGTGCTGTCCTTATACAAACGCCAGCCCAAAAAGGTGTTGCCGCCGGTAAAGGAAGGCGCGGCAGGCGCGGTAAAGCTGACGGAATCGGCTCCCGCTTCATAGGTTTTGTACAGATCAAAACGCCCGTCCGGGTCGCCGTTGGCGCTGTCCACGCCCATACAGAATATCGCTTTTTCCCAAGAAGCGGTCAGTACGGGGATTTGGGATGTGGAATGCACCGTGATGCTGCTGCCGCCGGAATAGGAACCGCCGTGATAAACCCAATTCTGAAAGGTGGTGTCGTCTCTCGTCGGCGCGGGAATCGAGGGAACCTGCACTGTGGCGCTGAATTCCGTGCCCAGTGTGTAGCAGTAATTGATCCAGATCGTCCCGATGCAACAATTATCCCCATAGGTCATGGTGTAACCGTTGATGCTGCCCACCTTCTCGGTAAAGGTACCGCCGTTCGCGTCAAAACTGAGGGTGATGATCGCCCGGTCATCCGCGGTGCCGTATTCACCGTCCTCACCGGGATAATAGCTGTCAATCTGATCGTAACTGTCATAGCTGTCCGCCTTGACGGACGGAGCCGCCGCTAAAAAGAAAAGTGACGCTGACAACATGACAATAAACGCCGTCAGGTACTTTATCACGGCTTTTTTATCGGATACAAATGGGGAAAACATCATAAAAAACACCTCTTTTTCGGAAAATGGAAACACCTCCAAGACTATCCACCTAAAAAATACCATATTTTTTATGATTTGTAAATATAAATAATTAACAATTTTTTGTCGGTTATTTTGTTACCAGTTTTGTGACAACCCAGTTGAACTGCTTTAAATCAAAGCTCCCGTCACAATACGGACAGCGTTTTTGCTTTGTCGCGTCGAAACTGCCGCCGCAATGCGGGCATTGTATCGCTTTTACGTTAAAACCGTAATCCTCCGGCGCCGACGCGCTCCGGCAGAGCGTCATGCGGAATTTTTTATTTCCCCGGCGGATGCTGTTGCCCACACAGGTGAACACATCCATATACACATCCAGCGTCACGGAAAGCATGCCGTTCTGCTCTGCGCATTGTTTTACATCCACCGTGCCGCTGTAGCTCATATCAATGATATCGGAAAGAGCATCCGCAACAGGCGCTCCGTCATACAGCGCGCAATTGGAAAGATCATCGCTGTAGACGATAATATGCAGCAGGGAAACGAGTTTGCCGATAAAATAGTCCGTGGAAAAGTCGGGCGAGTAACGGCGCATGAAGCGCGGCAGACGGTTTTTTGTCGAGCCGTATTTGATCAGAGTAGGAATGGACGCGAACGCACGGACAATGACCTCGCCCAATATAGAAAATGCCCCCACCATATATCCCAAGCCGGCGCCGCAGGCTGCCGCGATGGCCGCGTAAAAAATCCAGCCGATAAGGGAAAATATTCCATGGGAAGGAGTCTCCACAAAGATCGACTTGAAATTATAGATCAGCCCAAACGCCGCCATAGCAATCGCTCCGACAATGGCAAAGGGCCTCAGCCTCTTGAGGAGATTCTGCGCGGCCGGAAGTGTGTAGCAATTGACCACCTTCGGATAAAGCTCATCGGCCAAAAAGCGCGTGCCGCAGAACCGGCAGCCCTCGGTGAGATTGCCGAGTGTGGTTGCACCGCCGCAGTTCGGGCAGGCATAGGGCGCATCCGGCTGCTGTCCTCTGAGCCAGACAATATTGGAATAAAATATTTCCTTTCTGTGGAAGGATTTTTTTATCCGTCCGCCGACAGAAAAATCCTGCTTTGTATTCACATAAGTAAACGGAAGTCGCGTGACATATCGGGCGTCAGCATCCATTTTCCACGAAACGCCGGATACCAGCGGATCATCAAGCTCATAAGTAACGCTGCGCGTTACGCCCTTTGACGCGAGCCGCTTTTCCTGAAGCATACGGGAATATTTGAGGTCGGCCGCGCACAGTTTCGGCGCGTGCCCGGCATCCGTAGAGGATGCGCTGAGCTGTGTGATGAAGGTGTTATTCATCTTTTTTGCCAGTTGGTCCATGGCGTCTGGCTGTGGAACTGAGAAAAATGCCATAATTTTTATGACCTCCTGTTTTTTTGATAATTTCATATTTGCAGCGTCATTCGCCGCTCAGTTTATATGAAACTCTCTTTATATAATTATAACATCTTTTGCAGGCAATAGCAAGCCCGTCCCCCCATACACAACAAAAAAAGCTGACCGCCACACGATCAGCTTTCAAATATTACCGGTACACTCAAAACTGAACAAAGGGAAGGAGAGGGAAAGGATCGAGCCATCCAAAGAAATTGGACAAGCCCTCGACCTATTAGTACT
>CAMHAV010000068.1 GCA_946182865.1 uncultured Clostridia bacterium | reverse complement strand
CTCCAGCCTCTATTGGCCTGCGCCCCGCGCCCGATGACGATGTAAGACGCACCCCGCTAAAAAAATAACAGGGTTATCTTTTCAAACTAATAAAGCACGATATAAAAATTGAGTATATAAAAATTGATTTCCGTGTCTTTCCGCTTGACTAGCTTGACAAACTTGACAAAATACGCAAAAGAAATTATAATATGGCACATATTTATCTCTTTATTTTTTAGGTAAAGGACGGATTAGCATGCAGGGTGAATTTGCAAGAACGGCGCTGCTTTTGGGAGAGGAAGCCATCGAGCGTCTTGGTGAGTGCCGCGTGGCGGTATTCGGCGTGGGCGGCGTGGGCGGCTACACGGTGGAGGCGCTGGCGCGTTCGGGCGTGGGGACGCTCGACCTCATCGACAGCGACAGAGTCGCGCTCTCCAATATCAACCGCCAGATCATCGCCCTGCACAGCACCGTGGGACAGTACAAGGTGGATGCGGCGGCCGCGCGGGTACACGACATCAATCCGAACGCGACTGTGCATTGTCATCGGATTTTTTACACGCCCGAAACCGAAAACCAATTTGATTTTCATGCGTACGATTATATCGTGGACGCCATCGACACCGTCACCGGCAAAATCGCGCTGGTGATGAACGCCCAGGCGGCCGGAACACCTGTTATCTGCTCCATGGGCGCGGGCAACAAGCTCGACCCCACGGCGTTCGAGGTGAGCGACATCTACCGAACCTCAGTCTGTCCGCTGGCCAGAGTCATGCGCCGCGAATTGAAGAAGCGCGGCGTGAAGCATTTGAAAGTGGTTTACTCCAAAGAAGAACCCCTCACCCCCTTGCCGTCTGACGAGGCAATCCCCGAAGGACGCAGGACGATTCCCGGCAGCGCCGCCTTTGTGCCGTCGGTGGTGGGTCTGATCATCGCGGGCGAGGTAATAAAAGATCTGGTCGTAAAAGAATAAAAAAACGCCCCACAATAAAACCCACTGCCCGCACAGGAACAAACGCGTTCCTATGCGGGCAGTGGGTCTTTTTATTTAAAAAAGGATACATTTCCGGCAATGTCCTCCGGCTTGTCGTACAAAACCAGCAGCGGATGTTCCTCCGCCCATTGCCGATGCTGTTTGTCGGAGAGCATGGCACGTTTCATCAGGCATTTTGTCTGCCGATAAAAGACCGATTGCACGTTCTCCGCCTCCTGCGCCAAAGCGTCCTCCAAGGGAATATACTCCCCCTCCGTGATGGCAGCGAAACACTGACCGCCCTCAAAGTTGACATCCTCAAAGGAATCAAACAGATAGACACAGCCGTCTTTGAAGAGATAGGCAAAGCCGTTTTCCTCCCGGATGAATTCGACGTCAAGATGGTTCCCGGCGATCACCTCGTAAAACCGAAACGCCGGCTGTATTGTCACCAAGGGAACATAGCGGGCGTGAAACGCGTTCCGAAAGTGGCTCCTTCTGTAGCGGGGATATTCAAAAGGGAACACAGCGACGGCTAATGAACCGTACAACAGCAATCCTATCACCAAAGAACAGACAATCAGCGGCGCGCAGAGCACCAGCATCCCCCAGACGGCAGGCGAAAGCGCCTTGCATCGGAGCAGCCATTGCCGAAGCTTTTCTTTCATATGCCTCGTCCTCCCTCAATAGCGGTTCTCGCCATACGGCGCGCTGGGATCGTAAGGGAGCTGACGGATGGCGTCCTCCCGTTCGAGGTAGTAATTATAGATCATGTCGGCCATTCTGCCGCGCATACGCTGCAATTCGAGCTTGCTGCCCGGCGTGCCGGCCGTATCGGTGGCGAACACCGCCAGAAAAAAATCCACATAGCGAAGGTAAAAGATGCCCGCCTCATGACTGACATGGAACCATTCGCCCGACATCCGCCCCGTGTAAATATCGTCGCTGTTGTAACGGGTAAAACCGTCGTGGCGGCGGTAGCGCAGAAAAAGCCGTCCCGCGTATTCGCAGAGCGGTCGGGACAATCCCTCGTTGCGGTAGATTCGCTCAAAGAACATCAGCATATCCTGCGCGCAGGTGACATTGCCCCTCCCGCTGTCGGGGATTTTGGTATTGCCGATATGAGAAGCCAGCGACGTATGCACCATGCCGAAGTGCTGGCAGCAGCGGTTGATATAGTCAAAACCGAGCAGTTCGATCAGCACATTGGCGGCGGTGTCCTCGTTGGCAACAATCATCCACGCAAGCAGCTCGTCGATGGAATACGACATCGCGCCGCGTTCAAATGCCGTCGAGTCAGGCGTAATCCACAGATCCGGCACCAGCACGCATTGATCGAGCCGCATGGTTCCTTCCTCCACCCGCATGAGCGTCGCCAGCAGAATGGGGATTTTTGCCATTTCCGCCGCGTCCATCACATAATCCGGCGCGAACTGAAAGGGAATCGCTCCCGTGTCAAAGTCCTTGTAGATGACCGAAACAATGCCGCCGATCCGGTGGATTTCGTCGAGCATTCGCTGTGCTATTTCCTGATGGGTCATTTTTCATTCCTCACCTTTACGGTTCTTTTATCACAATCCGGCACCCGTCCGAACGCGCCTCCATGCACACCGTCATTCCCAGAGGCAGCGCCATGGACGGCACACTGTGGCCGCACTGCAAACCCGCGATGACGGGGATACCGAGGGGCGCAAAGGCCATGCGGAACACCTCCCGCAGCGGCAGATCAGACGACGCGGCGCAGTCTTTCCATGTGCCCAGCAGAATGCCCCGGCACTCGCGCAGCATGCCGCTGTCTTTCAGATGCAGCAGCGAACGGTCGATGGCGTAGGCGTATTCGCTCACATCCTCCAAAAAGAGTATGTTCCCACCGACGCCGTCGCATGAAAACCGATAGGGCGTTCCGGCCGTGGAGGCAAGCACCGTCAGATTGCCGCCCACAAGCTCTCCCTCCGCATTGCCTTCAAAAAGGCATTCGAGAGAAGCGCCCGCGTTGTCGGGCTGTCCGTACCACTTTCCCGCCAGCACATCCGCGAGCGATTGGCGGGTAAACGCATCGTCGGGGAAATTCGCCGCACCCGGCATGGGCGCGTGGAAGGTCGCCAGTCCGCAGCGCGAATTCAGCAGCCAGAGCAGCACGGTCGCGTCGCTGAAGCCGCAGAAGATTTTCGGATTGGCTCTTATTATGTCATAATCCAGCAAACCGGCAAGCCTTGCGCCGCCGTAGCCGCCCCGCACCACCACCACCGCGCGGACAGCCGGGTCGGCAAAGGCGCGGTTGAGGTCGGCGGCACGCAATGCGTCCGTCCCCGCGAGAAATCCCTCCCGCGATGTGCAGGAGGGATAGACTTCCGGCGTATAGCCCAGACTTGCGATAAAATCTGCGGCATAGGCCAGCCGTTCGGGCAGTACAGGCGAACACGGCGCGACCAGCGCGACCTTATCGCCCGGCCGCAGCGGTGCGGGAATCAGCATGACGTCATCATTCCTTTGCTTGATGGGGTGAGAATTGGTTCGGTATCAATGAATGCAAAGAGGGCGGAAAATATGAGCGCGCAGCGGAGCTGCGCTAAGATAATAGATAATAGATAAGAAATAATAACGAATAGATAGAAGGAAAGCTTGGTGCCTTAAAAAAATATATTCAGCGCGCAGCGCTCATTTTCTATTATCTATTATTTATTCTTTATTCTCTATTATCTTAGCGAACGAATGTGAGCGCTAACCGCGCCATTTCCTGCCTCCGCTCATCGCAGCCACGCGTTCAATGCCTCCGTCTTGTCGGTTTTCTCCCACCGCACGTTGAGGTCGGTTCTGCCCATGTGTCCGTAAGCGGCAAGCTGGCGGTAGATCGGGCGGCGCAGATCGAGATCGCGGATGATGGCGGCGGGACGCAGGTCAAACACATGTTTCACCGCTTCCGCAATCAGGAAGTCATTCCTATTGCCCGTGCCGAAGGTATCGACAAACACCGACACCGGATGCGCCACGCCGATGGCATAGGCAATCTGCACTTCACATTTTTTTGCCAGACCCGCCGCGACAATATTCTTGGCGATGTAACGCGCCATATACGCGCCGGAACGGTCTACCTTGGTCGGGTCTTTGCCGGAAAACGCGCCGCCGCCGTGACGTGAATAGCCGCCGTATGTATCCACAATGATCTTGCGTCCCGTGAGTCCCGAATCGCCCTGCGGGCCGCCCACGACAAACCGTCCGGTGGGATTGACGAAGATTTTCAGATCACCGTCCACCATCGCTTCGGGCAGGGTGGGCAGAATCACGTATTGGATGACGTCGGCGCGAATCTGTTCCAGCGTGGCGCTGGCAGCGTGCTGCGTTGAAACAACCACCGTATCAATGCGCACCGGCGCGCCGTTCTCATCGTATTCCACCGTCACCTGCGTCTTGCCGTCCGGCTGCAAATAAGGAACCGTACCGTCCTTTCGCACCTGTGTGAGCTTCTTTGCCATTTTGTGTGCCAGCGAGATAGGCAGCGGCATGAGCTCCTCCGTCTCGTCGCAGGCATAGCCGAACATCATGCCCTGATCGCCCGCGCCGATGAGATCAATTTCGCTGTCGCTCAGACCGTTCTGCACTTCATTTGAACGGTTGACGCCCATCGCGATATCGGGCGACTGCTCGTCGATGGATGTCACCACCGCGCAGGTGTTGCCGTCGAAACTCGCCTCGTGGCTGTTGTAGCCGATGTCGATGATCACGTCGCGCGCGATTTTCGGGATATCCACATAGCAGTCGGCGGTGATCTCGCCCATCACCGACACATAGCCTGTCGTTACGGTCGTCTCGCAGGCGACGTGGGCATTGGGGTCTTTTTCGAGAATCGCGTCCAGCACCGCGTCGGAAATCTGGTCGCACACTTTGTCGGGATGTCCCTCTGTTACGGACTCCGATGTAAACAGATAATGATTGCGTTTTTTCATTGTTACATTCCTTTCTTTTTTACTGCAAACAAAAACCCGATATCGCGAGATATCGGGGAAATTGTCTGTTTCGCCCCTCATCTCTCGGCTTGCGCCGCAGGAATTGGCACCTTGCCCGCGTATGCGTCTAATACGTCGGCAGGTTGCCGGACTTCACAGGGCCTGAACCCTCCGTCACTCTTGATAAGGTTTTTATTTTGTTGCTATAACTATTATACAGCATTTACCGCCTATGTCAATAGACAATCCTCACAGACTGTCCGGCATGTTATTGAATAAATCCGTTGATAATGCGGTCTTCGGCTTCCTTTTCGGTCAGACCCAGCGTCATCAGCTTGACCAGCTGTTCGCCCGCAATCTTGCCGATGGCCGCCTCGTGAATGAGGGACGCGTCGGTGGAATTGGCGCTGATCTTCGGCACCGCGCTGACGGAAGCCGCGTCCATGATGATCGCGTCGCATTCGGTGTGACCGGAACACTGGTTGTTGCCGTTGACGTTGGAGATAAAGAGCTGCTTGCTGTTGTCCCGCGCCACGGAACGCGAAATCACATGCGTACCGGAGTCCACACCGTCGAGATCGACCTCAAACTGCGTCTCGGCGTACTGCTCGCCGTCGGTCATGATGCGCTCGGTGATTTTCAGCACCGCGCCGTCGCCCAGCTTGCCCTTGGTCTTGCGGATGGTGTTGTCCACACCCGAAATCTGCACCGTGTCCATCTCCATATAGCCGCCCTCGGCAATGTCGATGATGGTGGTGGGATTCATGATATTTTTGCCGCTCTGGGCGGTGGATTCGCCGTAGTGCTTTTCGGAGTAAAAGACCCTGGCGTTTTTGCCGATGTGGAAGGAGTGAATGCCGTCGTGCGCGCTGTCCTCGTGGCCATGGTTGTGAATGCCGCAGCCCGCGACAATCTCCACGTCGCAGTCCTCACCGATATAAAAATCGTTGTAAACCAGATCTTTGATGCCCGTCTGCGTTAGAATGACGGGAATATGAATCTTCTCGCCCTTGGTGCCCGCCTTGACGCGGATATCAATGCCGGGAAGGTCTTTCTTGGCCGTGATAGTGACATTCGCGCTGGAGCCTTTGGCATAAGGACTGCCGTCCACGCGCAGGCTGAACGCGCCCGTCAGGTTTTCCGCCATGACATTGAGCTTGCCGAGGATATCCAGCTTGTCTTTGCTGATGTTCAGTTCCGCCATATTCATTCACCCCTCTTCGCGCATTCATATTGCAGGCTACCCGCGTCGTTTCCCATGAGCAGCGGCATGACTTCGTCTCCGGTGCCATACGCCTTGATTTCGCCCGCCGAGAGCAGAATAATCTTCTGCGCAAAGGACAGAATCCGCTCCTGATGGGAAATAATCAAAATCTGTCCGTTGATGCTGCGGTTCATCTTTTCAAACACCTTGATGAGGCTCTGGAAGCTCCACAGGTCGATGCCCGCCTCCGGCTCGTCAAAAATCGTCAGCTTGGTGGAACGGGCAAACGCGGTGGCGATTTCGATGCGCTTCAGCTCGCCGCCGGAGAGGGATTCGTTGATCTCGCGGTCGATGTAATCCCGCGCGCAGAGTCCCACCTCGCTGAGGTAATTGCAGGCTTCGTCGAGCGACAGTTCACGCCCCGCCGCGATATTGATGATATCCCGCACGGTAATGCCCTTGAAGCGCACCGGCTGCTGAAAGGCAAAGGTCACGCCGTTGCGGGCGCGTTCGGTGATGGACATTCCCGTGATGTCCACGCCGTCGAGCAAAATCTGTCCGGTCGTGGGCGTGAGTATGCCCGCGATGATTTTGGCCAACGTGGATTTGCCGCTACCGTTGGGGCCGGTAATCGCCACGAATTTGTCATTGGTACCGTCCACCGACAGATTGATGTCGTGCAGTATCGTCTTTCCCTCGGGCGTGGTAAAAGACAGGTTCCTGATTTCAAGCATTGATTAATCTTCCTTTAACAAATACATCATAAACATCTGATTTGCCCCAAAATGCCGCACGGAAAACCGCCCGCATTCTGTGACAAAAACAGCTTTGCCGCTGTCGATGGATATTATACCATATCGGTATACTTTAATCAATACTTTTTTGCATTTTTCCACGGAAATCAATTTTTATATCGTACTTTATTACTTTGAAAAGATAACCCTGTTGTTTTTTAGCGGGGGTGCGCCTTACATCGTCATCGGGCGCGGGGCGCAGGCCAATAGAGGCTGGAGCAATGGCCGCATTTTCGCTTTTTAAGAACGGGAAGCCCCGTCTCCCGTTACCGGGCTTTTGCCTCGATGCACGCGTCGGGGGCGTACACGGCATTCGCCGTCCGCGCAATTGGCCCGATGGGTTTCGTCATGCGTATTTGTAACCTTTTTGTAATCGGGTCAAGGGTTGCTTTTATTTTTTGATTTTCATTTCAGGACATTTCTCTAATACTATTTAGCTAAATGTGTCGTCACAAGATATCATTTACGTTGTTCATCAGATTTTCAAAATTGAGTTCCGTGGCATTTTTCTGCCGATTATTCCCGTCCTCATCCGTTGAGCTGGGTCAGTTCATCCTTGAGTTTGCCGATAATGCGCTTTTCGAGGCGCGAGATGTACGACTGGCTGATGCCCAGCAGATCCGCGACCTCCTTCTGCGTGTGTTCCTTTTTGCCAAAGAGTCCGAAGCGCAGCGCCATGATCAGCCGTTCGCGTTCCTCCAGCCGCGCCACGGCACGCAGCAGGATGTCCCGCTCGTCTTCCTCCTCAATGCCGACACTCACGCTGTCGGGGTCGCTGCCCAGCACGTCCGACAGCAGCAGTTCGTTGCCGTCCCAATCCACATTCAGCGGCTCGTCGATGGAGATTTCTAGCTTGGCGTTGGAGGTTTTGCGCAGATACATCAGGATTTCGTTTTCAATGCAGCGGGAGGCGTAGGTCGCCAGCTTGATGCTGCGCTCCGGCGAAAAGGTGTTGACCGCCTTGATCAGCCCGATGGTGCCGATGGAAATCAGGTCTTCGATGCCCACGCCGCTGGACTCGAATTTTCGCGCAATATACACCACCAGCCGCAGATTGTGGGTGATGAGCGGTTCGCGTGCGCTCTGGTCGCCGTTCATAATGCGTTCAAAGATGACCTGTTCTTCCTCCGGTTCGAGCGGCGCGGGCAGCGTTTCGGAACCGTTTATGTAATGTACGCCGGGTCTGGCGGCCATCTTTTGCCAAAGCCGCACCAGACCCTCTTTGACGGTCAGCACAGAATATTTCATGGTTTGAATGATGGTTAAAAAGTTCATTTTTTCTTTCCTCTTTATGGTTCAAAAATTTTCGGATTGATCACGCCGTCATATTCTCCGTCCTCAAAGCTGTCGGTCACGGCGATGTAGCAGTTTTCCAGTTCCCGCACGCTTTTGCGGTTGGTGATTCTCACCCGTCGGGGCTGAAATGCCGTCAGCAGACCGCCTCCTCCTACGGCATTGTAGGGAATCACGCGAAAATTCCGGGGCAGGCTTTCTGCACCGCTGTCTCCGGCAAAAAGACCCTCCGCGAAATGCTCGGGCAAAATCTTCCGCACGGCGCTCCGCCTCACGACAACGACGGGATAACCCGAAAACGGTTCCCGAAGAAGATTGCCTGTGTCGCACATCAGCCGCACCGCCGCCGCTCCTCTTTCCCCGTCGATCACCGCGTCGCAGTAGCCCGCACGCCGCTCCAGCCGATCTGTGATTTTGCCGGCAATCGTGATGACCGTGTAGCACAGCATCGTGGCGGCAATGATAAATTCGGGCGAAAGATGAAAATACGCCACACCGTTGCGGTAATACATGCCGCGCGGCGCAGCGGTCAGCCACAGCGCCAGCATGGTGCCGCCAAAGCCGAATGTCACCGCGCAGGTCACGAGAAGATACCGTCCGAATCCCCGCAGGCTGCGCTGTGGGTAAGCCATCGCCACCATGCCGGCCGACATCGCCAGCTTGTACCCCATGCTGACCGGGGCAGGCATCGGCGGCAAAAAGACCGAGAGGGAACCCACCGCGCCGAACACCGCCGCCAGACAGACGCGGGTGCGGCTGATCTTCGCTTTCATAATCTTCCCCACCGACAGCATCAAAAAATAATTAATAAAAAAATTGACTGCCAACAGCACGTCCACATATACGGTTTGTTTCAAAATGCCTCCCCCTCTCTGTCCGCCTTATGATTTTATTATCATTCATATGGCGTTTGCAGTCGGATTATGTCTGTTTTCTTGAAAAAAAAAGAAAAAAATCCGGAAAAAAACACGTCCTGCCGCTTCATTCATACCCGCGGAAAAATTGTCATATATATGGCAGGACAGAAAAAATACAGACAGCGCCGACATGGGATATTATCGGCGGCTTATCAGGAAGGCAGAGCAAAAAATGACGCAATTTCAACCCGAAGGAAGATTATGGAATACCCCGCAAAACAGGGAGGCAACGGCCAGCGCGGCGGCCCTGTGCCGCGCCATGGAAAACGGACAAATCTTGGAGGCGCGCGCCTCGGTATGCGACAGCCGGCACAATCTCATCGTCGATCTCGGCTGCATGAACGGCGTGATTCCCCGCGAAGAAGGGGCGCTGGGCATCTCGCAGGGAACCACGCGCGATATCGCCATCATTTCCCGCGTGGGCAAGCCGGTCTGCTTTACCGTGCAAAAGATCGGCTCCGACCGTCACGGCCGCCCCTATGCCACCCTTTCCCGCCGCGCCGTGCAGCAGGCGTGCATGGAGCAGTATATCTCCCGTCTGCGCTGCGGCGACGTGATCGACGGACGGGTGACGCACCTCGAACCGTTCGGCGCGTTTGTGGATATCGGCTGCGGCATACCGTCCCTCATGAGCATCGACACCATGTCGGTGTCCCGCATTTCCCACCCCTCCGACCGCTTTACCGTCGGCATGGACATCCGCGCCATCGTCCTGCGCAAGGAGGACGACGGGCGCATTTCGCTGAGTCACCGCGAGCTGCTCGGCACATGGACGGAAAACGCTGCTCTCTTTGACGTGGGCGAAACCGTGACGGGCATCGTCCGTTCGGTGGAGGATTACGGCGTGTTTGTGGAAATCATGCCCAATCTCGCGGGACTGGCCGAACGCCGGGAGGACGTGGAAGCGGGCTGCGGCGTGAGCGTGTATATCAAAAGCATCATCCCCGAACGCATGAAAATCAAGCTGGTGTTGGTGGATTCCTTTCCGCACGACGCGGCTCCCCCGCCGCCGCATTATTTCTTCACGGGCAGCCACATGGACCGCTTTGTCTATTCGCCCTGCTCCTCCGTCAAATACATCGAAACGCGGTTTTGCTGATACAACAAAAAAAGACGGTATGCACAGAGACGCACTCTGTCATACCGTCTTATCTTGTTATGGAATGATTGATTGAGCGATTATAAAAAGAAAAAAAAGAAGAAAAAGCGAATCATAACTAGCCGCGAATCGCAAATTGGTGCTTCACGCTTGTTTTTTCTATGTTCTTGTGTTAAATGCTCATTTAACTCATTATTTTTCCAATCGCCTGTTATGCTAAAATGCGCTTGTACATCTCCAGCAGATCTTCATAGCCCATGGTCACAGGCGTATTGCCAAGCCGTTGCGGGTTCACTGACGCCGCGAGCATTTCAAGTGTCGCCGGGTCATGGCAATGAATGTGTTCGAGCCCCAGCTCGTCAAACAATGCCTCAAAACGTGCCGCCGCCTGTTCGGGATTTTTTTCACCCTTCACGCCCCACAGTTCCGCCAGCTTATCGAGTGTCATGCGCAGTTCATCGCTGTCGCTCTTGTCGGTGCATTCCAACGTATGGCGCGCGATAAAGCGCCATACTTCCGGCAGGCAAAGCGCCGCCGCATGTCCGTGGGCAATGCCGAAGGTGGAGGTCAGCTTGTAGCTCATGGCGTGCGCCGCCGTGGTTTGGGACAGATTGATCGCTTTTCCCGCCCAGTTAGCTCCCTCCAGAATATCCCGCGCCACGTCTTCCTCCCCGTTTAGGTAATTGCGGTAATACGGAAGGATGCATGCCAACGCCAACTCCGCATAACAGCGGGAGCCGTCAAACGCATTCACCGACCACATGGATTCCACCGCGTGACACAGCGCATCCAGCAGCGTAGCCTTTTTCTGGTAAAGAGGCAGTCCTGTGAGAAGTGACGGACTCAGCACCGCTATATCAGGCAGAATGCAGTCGTCCGTTACCGATTGCTTCATACCGTTGTAATAAATCACGGCGAAGCGGGTGGATTCGCTGCCTGTACCCGCCGTGGTGGGGATGGCAATATGCTTGACCGCGGAAAAAACGTGTTCCTGCTCAATATAGGGAACACCGTCCTTCATCGCTGCGAACAGCTTGATACATTTGGCCACATCAATGGCGGAGCCGCCTCCGATGGAAAGGATCGAGTCGCAGCCGCTCTCCCTGAATGCCGCCACCCCCGCACATACTTCCTCATACGTCGGATTCGGCGTAAAATCGGTGAATAAGGTGTAGTCAAAGGGAAAAACAGGCGCAAACAATTCTTTCGGCACACCGCACACCACAAAGGGCTTTTGCAGTCCGTTCCGGCGCAGCACATCGTTGAAAAAGGAAAGATCAGACGGCAATGGATTCCTGTTTTTAAAATAATCAAACCGTATGATTGGCTGCTCACAAAAATCATACCGCCGTATTTCCTCCGAAACCCGCGCCAAATCCTCGGCGTTGTCCACCTCGTCCACATAACACATACTGCTGTAATCGAACGCGCTGACCTGCAACTGCGGGAAAATCTCATTCATGGCATTCTCGGCATAACACCCGGTTTCCCCCGCCTCGACGAAGCGTTCCACCTGGCGCACCCACGCCGCCGTATCCGCCGCGCACAGCTTGTAGAAGGGCTGAAAAGCATAGCAATCCCCGTCGAAGATATTGACCGAAACCTCCTGCACACAGTCGTCCTTCACACGCGCCTTAAAATCTTTTTCGGGCAGCGGCTTCTGCTTGTTCACGCAGCCGAGAGAGGGAATTTTCAAGCCAAGAATGGTTTCCACCAGTCTTGCGTCAAACACCAGATCGCCGTGCAACATCAGCACGTCTCCCGTGATATATTCCCGCGCCAGATACATGGAGTAAATATAATTGGTCTTGTCGTAAATCGGATTTTCCACAAAGGTAAACCGACATCCTTGCAAATGCGCCGCCCGGCTCGCTTCGATGAGCTGTTCTTTAAAAGGCCCCACCGTCACCACAAATTCCGTAATCCCGCACTCGTGCAGAATGCGGAGCTGACGCTCAAAGATCGCTTCGTGGTTTTGCAGCCGCACCATGGATTTGTGGCAATGCGCGGTCAGTTCGCCCATGCGCTTGCCAAGTCCCGAATTGAAAATAATCGCTTTCATGGATGATGCCTCACTCTTTCACGCCGAATTTTTTCATCATATTTTCCTTATTCTCCTTGGGAGAAACCGTCGGTCTGCCCAAATCCTCGCGGGAGCCCTGATGGGTGTAGAGAATCAGCGCACCCAATTTCACATCCGCCAATTCCAACATGGCGGCGTTGATCTGTTCCGGCGTTTCGGCTGTCCGGATATGCTGAAAGCCTACGGCACGGAGAATGGCGGCAACGTCAATCTTCAAGCCGACCGTCGGCTGTCCGCCCACCGATTCATGCGCTCCGTTGTTGTTGAGAATGTATTTGAAATTCGCGCCCGCCTTATTCGCGTTGATGGCAAACGCGCCCATATGCATGAGGAAGGAACCGTCGCCGTCGATGCAGTAAACATTTTTGTCGGTGCCGAGTGACATTCCCAGCGCGATGGAGGAGGTATGCCCCATGCCCCCCACCGTCAGAAAATCGCCCGCATGGCCCTGCCCCCGTGCCTCGCGCAGCTCAAAGATTTCGCGGGAGGTTTTTCCCGTGGTCGAAACGATAAAATCATCCTCACCGATATTATCCATCACACACGCCAAGGCTTCTTCGCGGCTGAGAGGATAGCCGTTGTCTTCCTTCGTGGCCTTGTATTCGCTGAATGTTCCCTTGCGCACCACCAGCGCAAACGGCTGGCTGTTGTCCCGCATATATGTCACCGCACGGTCGAGCTGCGGCACGTAATCATCCTGCAGGATTTCGTATTCTATCCCCATCGCGTCGAGAAGCGCGAGCGTCACCTTGCCCTGCTTTTTGTGCTGCGGCTCGTCCTTGGTACCGGGTTCACCGCGCCAGCCAATCACCAGCAGCAGGGGAATACCGTAAACCTCCTCATCCGCGATGGAGAGAAGGGGGTTGACGGCATTGCCTTCGCCGCTGTTCTGCATATAGACAACGCCGTAGCGTCCTGTCGCGATATGATAGCCGCATACGATGCCCACCGCGTTGCCCTCATTGGCGGCAATGATGTTTTTATCGGAAGGCGCGTTTTCCTTGATGCAGGCGCAGAGATTCGCCAGCAGCGAATCCGGCACGCCCGCAAAAAAATCCATATGACGCAGGAGAAGCGCGTCGTAAAACTCTTTGGTGTTAATCATAAATAAACCTCTTTATTTTAAAAATCAGGCGAGAAGGTCGCGCACTTCCATCAGCGCAAAGCCGAGATGATTTTCCCCTTTCCACTGATGCGGATTGTCTATATCGCAGCTGTCGGAGGACATGCCTATCCCCCAGATCCTGTCATAGGGGCTGGCTTCCGCCAAAACGCGATCACCTGTGGCCAGCAGGAACGCCTTTAATTCCTTGTTTTGCCCGAACTTGGCTATATTGCCCCGCACCACAATTTTCTTCTTGTGCGCGTTCCAGACGTCATCCGAAAAGGATTTCACATTCCGTCCCAGCGCCTTGTATTCCTTTGGGTGAGACGCTGCCATTATTTTGGCGCAGGTTTCCTTGTCGCCAAAGAGAAGCGCCTTCTGCGCCATCATATATTGTTCGGCGGTATGATATCGTGTGCCGTCCGCCTCAAATTCGCAGGGGTACCACTGGCTCAGACAATTCTTGCCAATGCGACCGCCGGGGGCAGGCGTTCCGCCCCAGAAAAAAACATAGGAAAAGCGTTCCCCCGTGTCATAATGGGAAAGCAGCCATTGCAGATCATATGTCAATTGATACACCTCTTTCTGTTCTTGTCGGGAATGAGCGACAGCAATTCCGATAAAAAGCACTTTGCTACGAACGGCTAACGGCAAACCGCTGACAGGATAACAGCTAATTCTTGTTGGGAATGAGCGACAGCACTTCCTTGATGGAGAGGCAAACGTCGTCCACTTCCTTGCTCCGGGAGCATTCCAGAATCTTGCGCGCCGTGCTTGCCATGGCGGGATAGGCGCTGCGCAGCAGATGATTGGCATAGATGATGATATTCGCGCCCGCCGCATGCAGTTCTTCCTCAGTGAACTGGTTGTAGGAGGTCGGCACTAAAATCACGGGGATGTCGGGGGAATATTCACGGAACCGCCGCAGGAACCCGAAGATTTCAGAGCCGTCCTTTTCACGGCTGTGGATCATAATGCCGTCCGCGCCGCCTTCTTCGAGATAGATTTTAGCCCTCTCCATCGCGTCATCAATGCCCATGCCGGCGATCAGGCTTTCGAGCCGCGCAAAGATCATGAAATCCCGCGTCTGCTGCGCCTGCTTGCCGGCGTGTATCTTGGCGGCAAATTCGTGGGGATTATCAAGCACCTGTCTGGCTTCGGTGCCAAAGAGGGAATTTTGCTTGAGTCCCGTCTTGTCCTCGATGATGACGGCGGAAACGCCGAGACGTTCGAGCGTGCGGACGTTAAAGGAGAAATGCTCCAACTTGCCGCCCGTGTCGCCATCGAGAATGATCGGCTTGGTCGTAACCTCCATGATCTCGTTGATGGTGTTGATGCGGCTGGTCAGGTCAACAAGTTCGATATCCGGCTTGCCCTTGAAGGTGGAATCGCAAAGGCTGCTCACCCACATCGCGTCAAATTCCTTTAGGGTGGCGGTCTTTTCGTCCTCAATCTTGGTTTTTTCCACGATCAGCCCTGAAAGACCGTTGGAAGCCTCCATCACGCGCACCCACGGTTTGAGCCGCAGCATACGGCGAAGCTTGGCACGGCGGATATCGGGGGTATTGTAAATGGAATTGAGGCTTTCCTCTATCTCCGACACATGCAGCCCTTTGGTGTAAGGTACCTCGACCAGCTGTCCGCCATACTCGCCCAGCAGCGCGATCACTTCGCGGCGGATATTACTCTGCACACCGCTCGCCCAGTCGTCCCCATGCACCACATAATCGGGGCGCAGTTCGCGGATATTCTTCGCATAGGAAAGTGTGTCCTGCTTTACGGTTTTGACAACGCCCTTGATGCTGCCGAGAATGCGGGTGCGCGTGTCAAAATCGAGAAGCGGCAGGCGCTTATAGGAAGCGATGGCCTCATCGGTCAGCACGCCGATGATGACGTCTCCCAACTTGGCCCCCTCCTGTATGACATTAATATGGCCGCTGTGAATAATATCAGCAGAAATAGCAATATAGACCTGTTTTTTGTCTGCCAATTTTAATCATTCCTTCCGAATGTAAGGTATTTGCCTTCATTATAGCATAACTCTACCAAAAAAGCTATAACAACTGCGCATTTCTAAAAAAAACACGCAGTTGTTATGTAAAAATCCATCTCTATTTCTTTGTTGAATGAAATGAAAAACGCCAAGCAGAATTACTCCAATTCAGGCGCCATATCCAATACTTCCACTTTTTTGATATAAACAGTGGTATAACCGTATTTATCGGTTTTTAAGCCGGTGCTGGATATCATCTTGACTCTCGAACCCACCGTAATATCGGTAGCCTGAATCTTTTTTCCGTCTTCGTCAACAAACACGCAGCCATCCGGCTCAAACCGGATGTAGAGCATGTCTCCGTCTGCTGTGTAGGAACCATCCTGTTTATCGAAATTATCCATTCGCGCTGTACCGGAATTAATTTCGACAATGTCGCCGATAATGTACTGGCTGGAAGTGTAGCTTCTGAGAAAAATGATAAAAACGATCAGAACAGCCGCA
>CAMHAV010000067.1 GCA_946182865.1 uncultured Clostridia bacterium | reverse complement strand
CTTCTTATTCATAAAACATACACTCCTTGTAAATCAAAAATCAAGTGAAGATAATGACCGTAATGATATATATTTGTCAGCGCATGTAAAAAAATGCATCAGACAAAACATATTCTGATTTAAATTTTACTTCAATTTATCTTGTTTGTCAATGCCTTTTTGGTACAATTTACACAACATTCATGAGTTTTACCGTTTTACCGTTTTTTTTTCAAAAAAAGATTCAAAATAAAGAAAGCAGAATATAATAAAAGCAGAATGTTACTCTCTCTCAAAGGTAAGAGGAATGACACTCTGCTTTCGACGGCAGCAATCAAAAGGCTGCCGAATTGTTCCGATGGCATAGAATGATCCATGCTGTCTGTGGCAAACTCAATTATGCGTTGTTGAGCTTGCGGACGAGCTTGGACTTTCTTCTTGCGGCGGTATTCTTGTGGAGAATTCCCTTGGCGCAAGCCTGGTCAATTCTCTTGATGGCGAGGCGGACAGCCTCCTGAGAATCAGTGTTGCCCTGTGCAATCGCAGTCTCAGCCTTTTTGATGTTGGTTTTGAGGTTGGACTTAATCGCCTTGTTGCGGGCGGTTTTGCTGGCGGTGACAAGCACTCTCTTCTTTGCGGACTTAATATTAGGCATCGTTACACCTCCTTATTCTGGTTCAGTCGCATGAATCAATTCTATCATGAATCAAACTAAATTGCAACATTTTTTTTATTTTTTTTCAAAAAAAGTTTCCTGATTGTTTTTTTGGCCGTATTTTTGGGGGACAGCATAAAAAAGTATGGGTATTATGCATCTTTTGGGGCAAACTAATCGAAGCCAAAAAGACACAAGGAGCGTGGAAGATGATGAATTACCGTACTGATCTGACGCTGGAGTTGACCGAGGCGGCCGGAGAAACCCCCGGTGTACACTCGGACTGCCGTACCGTGGAAGGTGTGAAGGTGACACGAACCGTGATTGACAGCAGTGAGGCCGCAGCGCGCATCGGCAAACCGCAGGGCGAATATTTTACGCTGGAAATGCTGCCGTTTTCAGACAGCGCATTTGAACCGGAGCATTGCTTTGAAGCGGCGTCGGATATTCTGACCGAAATGCTCCCCCGTCACGGCGGCGTGCTGGCGGTGGGGCTGGGGAATGAAGGCATCACGCCGGATGCACTGGGGCCAAAGGCGGCGGGACGCATTTTGGCAACGCGTCACATTTCGGGCGAATTGGCGGAGAAATGCGGATTGGCTCCGCTGCGTGAGACGGCTGTCATTGCGCCCGGCGTGCTGGGGCAGACCGGTATCGAGGCGGCAGAAACAGTCAAATGTCTCTGTGCCGCGCTGCAACCTGCCGCCGTCATTGTGATCGACGCCATGGCAGCGCGAAGCCTGTCCCGGCTGGGCTGCACACTTCAGATCAGCGACAGCGGCATTTCTCCCGGTGCCGGCGTGGGAAACAACCGTCCTCAGATTGACAGTGCCACTCTCGGCACCAAGGTGATTTCTCTTGGCGTGCCGACCGTGGTGGAAATGCGTACCGCCATTGCCGATCTGAACGGAGAAGCTGCTGCTGTCCGTGTCAGCAGCAGCATGATTGTGACACCGCGTGAAATTGATTTGCTGACCGACCGCGCTGCGCGTTTCATTGCGGACGCCGTCAACGCGGCGCTGCAGCCTCACCTGCATCCTTCCGAAATTGAGAAATTGTTTTAAATTGATAAAATGAAAATTTAGCGGAATAAAAAAGAAAAAAGCATAGCGCTGCGCTATGCTTTTTTCTTTCCCCCGCTCAATTCTCATTTAATTCGGTAAGCTGAAGCAAAAAACGCTGTGAATATGGAAGTATTTCCAAGTCCACAGCGTTTTTTGTTTTTGTTATTTAGCGGAAGTGCCAAGACCGAAGCTGACAGAAATAGCGTGGTCTACCTTGTCCATGGTGCTGTCTTCCAGCCGACCCATACATTCCTTGAGGCGGCGCTTGTCGAGCGTACGGATCTGCTCGAGCAGCACCACCGAATCCTTGTGCAGGCCGCATTCCATGGAATGCACATAAATATGGGTGGGCAGATGGGATTTATCGGTCTGGCTGGTGATGGCTGCCGCGATAACGGTGGGGCTGAATCGGTTGCCAACGTCATTTTGTACAATAAGTACGGGGCGTACGCCGCCTTGCTCCGAGCCTACCACCGGACTGAGATCCGCGTAATAGATATCGCCTCTTCTGACATTCATATTCATCGTCGTCCTTTCTGTTTGTGCGTGCGGTGTTTTACCGCATCTTCGTCCTGCGGAATAATCTCCGCTTTTTGTAAATGTTTTTTCTTTTTGTAAATGGATTATATTAACGGCCGCACTGTTATTTTTGCCATATCGTCGGCGTATAATCATTTTTTTAGAACGCCTGTCAAATTTTTTTGACTTGTATTCTGGTCTCTTATTACTATATTATGCGGTCGCTGTGGAATATGAGCAAAATTTGTCGATATTTCTTTGTCGGGTAAATTTTTATTGGCACATTCCAAATGTGACAGGAGAACAAATGTGTCACAACGAAAAGATTGTGCTACAGAGAGGCTGATTTATGCAATGTACTAAATGCATAAAAAAATATTTAAATTTTAATAAAAAATAATTGAACTAACTATCTTTTTTTTACGACTTAATATATAGCAAAAGAGAATCGACGTGTTTTTTAATGGAATAGAAAATAAAATTAACAGAATGAATTGATTTTAGTTGAGAAGTTTTATATAATAGAAATCAATAATACTCGTATGCCATACGATAGTATGTTGTACGAAGATAATTGAGGATTCTGTGAAAATGATGGATAGATTAACAATAGCCCGTCTGGTAGATCGGGCGATTCAAAATGACCAGGCGGCGATCGAAGCGCTGTATCAGGAGACATATCCCGCCGCTTTCGCTTTCACCTGCCATCTCTGCCGCAATCACGACGATGCGGAGGATATATTGCAGGAAAGTTACATATCCGCTTTTGCACGTCTCGACCGCCTGAAAAACAAGGCGCGTTTCTGGGGATGGCTGCGGGGCATTATTCTGAATAAATGGCGCGATTACTGTCGCGAACTTTCGGGAACCTATAATGTGGCAGTGTATGAAATTTCCTCCGCTGACAATATGGAGTACTGGCAGCTTGACGCGTCGGTGCAGGCAATGGCGGAGGATCAGGAGCTAAACCGCCGCATCAGGGAGATCGTCGGGTCGCTTCCCGAAAAACAGCGCGTTTGTGCGCTCATGTATTACTATGAAGATATGAGTATGGACGAGATTGCCGAAAAGCTGCAAATTCCGCTCGGTTCGGTGAAAAGCCGTCTGTACTATGCACGTAAAAAAATTGAAAAGGCACTCAGGGACGAGCAATTGTATGCCGTCGCGCCGCTGTCGTCCCCGGCAGGAACGGGAATGCTTGCCAAAATCCTTGCCGCGCTGCCGCAGGCGGCTGCCGCGCTGCCCGCTGCGCAGGGAATGACGGCTGCCGGGCTGGCGGTGCGCATCGGCGCGGGACTGATTTCGGCAGCGGCTGTGGCAGGCATTGCGGGTACGGCGATGAGACATACCCATCGCGGATCCACTGAGACGTTCAGCGTGACGGAAACGACAGGTTCCGTTTCTTCTGTGACGTCCTTTGCCACGGCGACGGTTACAACCACTGCGGCGACAACCACCGCCACAACCACCGCGGCGGCGACCACGACCGCCACCACCACAGCGCCGCGCAAGACCGTTTCGTTTGACTGCGAACCTGCCGACGGCGGCGTGCGCATTGTCCGCTATACGGGGAATGCGGTGCGGGTGGTCATTCCTTCCGAGCTGGACGGACAGACCGTCGTGGCAGTGGGCAACGGCGCGTTTCAGGACTGCCGTTTTCTGCAAAGCGTCTCCCTTCCCGACAGCGTCACCACCATTGGGGTGGACGCGTTCCGCGAATGTGACAGCCTGTCGGAGGTGACATTCGGCGCGGGGGTGTCGTCCGTGGGAGATATGGCGTTTGTGGGGTGCAATTCGCTGCGCCGGATTCAACTGCCGCCGGGTGTTCGCCGCGTGGGGATCTATGCCTTTGCCTATTGTTCCTCGCTGGAGCACGTTTCGGTGGCGCAGGGCACCGAAACCATCGGTTACGATGCGTTCGCGTTTTGTCCCTGTCTGCGCAGCGTGACGCTGCCGCCGTCGGTGACGGCGATCGGGGGGAATGCCTTTGAGGGCTGTTCTTCCGAACTGGTGCTGCACGTTGCGGAAGGCTCCTATTCTCATCAATACGCTGAGGAAAGCGTAATACCATATTGTTTTGAGTAGCTCAGTTGAGTGTGAAATGGATAGAATGAATCACGGAGGGAATGTTATGAAAAACTGGAAAAACGTCGTGCAAACCCATCGGAAAGGTGCTGTGGTGACGGCGGTTTTCGCCGCGTTTATCGTGATGGTGGCGAGCGGCATTGTCGCGTTTCGGGCGCTGGCCGCCGACACTAGCACCTATATCATTTGCTACGATGTAAACGGCGGCGAAGCGTTCCCGGAAACTGTCAACGGGAACACCATTATCACCTACAACGGGAAGCCCGCGTCAAAAAGGTCGGGCAACCGTTGCGCGGTGGGCGCTGCCACGCCGAAGAGTACGCAGAAGCGCGTGTTCGGCACATGGAAAGCGACCAAGGGCGACGACGCCATGCTGCTGAGCAGCGCCACCGGAGAGGTCCCGATGGAATATTTCACTGAAACGACGGTGAACGGCGAAACGGTCTATGTCGCCGAGCTGACCGCGCAGTGGTATAAGGACTGCTATGTCCTTTATATGTCGGATGACGACGACGGCAACCCGACGCAGGTCAATTTCTCTTCCAAAAAAATTGACCCCGACGATACCGCCACGACCATCAATGTGAACATCAGCGCCAGCAAGGACGGCTATGTGCATAAAGGATGGACGAGAACGCCTGACACGGGACATTCCCAGAAGGTTCTGACCTATTCGCAGGCACAGAATTACAGCGATTATATCACGACCGCTTCCATGGCGGATTTCCCGGAATCGACATGGAACAGCGACACCAACCGTTACGAGATCAAGGTCTATGCCGTCTGGCTGGAGAAGATCACCATCACCTACACCGACCCGATTCTCAACAAGTCAACCAGCGAAAAGGTGGATCCGGAAAATTTCAACACTATGGGCACCGGCTCCTTTGCCACTGCGGTGGGACATGAGAGCAACCGTTTCAGAGTGACCTATTATGCCTCGCACAGCGTGGACCAGAGCGGAAAGCATATTTTCAGCGGCACGACCTATAAGCAGGCAAGTTCCGGCTCCTCCGCCGGTATACATGACAGCACGGAGCTTTACGGGCGCTGGGAATACGTCTGCAACAGCCGGTATTATAAGAATTTACCCGACGATACCGGTTACTTTACGCTGAGCGATTCCTGGGCGTATGTCCCTGAGGACGATGTGGAGAGTTTCCCGTTCAGCACACAGGCGGAATCGCTGGCGCAAAAAGTGACCGGACGCACCTTCCTCGGATGGACGCTCGAGCCGGACGGCGACATCTGCACGAAATTTCCGGCAGCCGCCCTGAAACCCCAATCGGACAGATACTATATCGAGGTTTACGCGAAATGGGCGGAAAACAGCTACGAATTTGAGTATATCTTCTCCACGGTTGACAACAAGGGCAACGCGCTCGACAGCCGCATGACCTACAGCGGTCTGACGGCGGGGGCGACCGTCACCTACGAGGGAGGCACCGTCACTGAGACAAAGACCTACAGTCAGCTCGTGGAGGATGGCGGCTACACCATGCTCAATCCGGTCGCGACAGGGTATGCGTTCAACGAATGGAAGGTGGATTATGTCAAACGGGACGGCACGACAGGCGCTTACACCTCCGGAACGAAGCCCAACGGCGCCAATTTCGTGATAGGTACCTTCAGCGCTACCAATAATTACGCCAAGCTGATCTTTACCGCCCGGCCTCTGAGCAAGAAATTCACTATCAACCCGACAGACATCTCTGGGGATTCCAATGTGGTCATCACCCCCTTTGCGCAGGAAAAGACGGTAGATGACATCAGACCGTTTACCACGCCCACCATTGACTATTATATAGGATTTTCCAATAAAATCCCCACCCGTCCCGGCTATACCTTCGGCGGCTGGAGTACGGACGGCACATGGGAGCATCTGATCGACGGTATGTCGGACGGCGCGAACAAAAGCACCAGCGGCACCGTTCATGTCCCGTTCAGCCTTTTCGGCACCGATACCACCCTGCCCGCCACCACGCTGGTGGATGGCAGCTATCAGGCGACGCTGGTGGCTATGTGGAAAAAGGACATCGTGGTCGCCTACGACGGCAACGGCGGCAGAAAAATGAAAAATGCCACCACGGAAGACCTGGACGCTAACGGCAACTGGCAAACGCACTATGTGTATAAAGAGGGACAGACCAACGACACAGACGCCATCACGGTGCTGGAAAATGCCAATCATATTCCGGCTTGGCTGTTTGCGCACCCCGACCCCAACCTCTTCTTTGAGTGCTGGAACACGGAGGCGGACGGCTCGGGAACCGACTATTACCCCGGCGATGTGGCGGTATTGTCAAAAGACACCACCTTCTATGCCCAGTGGGTCAGGCACGAATATGACCTGACGTTTGAAAATGTCAACACGCTCTCCACAGCGGAAATCGACAATATGCCCGCCGACCATACAGGCGAAAACAAGCTGGCATATGAAGACGTGAAGTCGGGCTACACGGTGACGCTTCCCACCGCCAAGGGCTACACGCTCGACAGCATCGAGATATGGTCAACCGGAGAGAATGCCAAGAAGGTGTGGACCCAGTCGCAGACGCAAAGCTATACGACCTATACGATCAATAAGTCGCATTTTACCAATTATACCGATCTGATTGTCAAATTCATCTGGCACCGTCAGTGTATTGTGATTTATGAACAGTACGAAAAGCCCGAGGGGCATGATGACGCGATGATCACCGGTAGTTCGTTTTGCGAATACAGTACATTCGACGCACAGACAAACGGCGTCGGCGCCAATAACAACGGTTATTTTACCAATATTACAACGTACACGCCTACCCTTAAAGAAAATGTGTATTACAAAGAAAATGTGCAGACATTTCTTCTCACAGGCTGGAGCCGAACGTCAGGCGGCGAAAAGATAGAAAGCATACCGATTGAGGATTTCAACACGGTGGAGCAGGTAACGATCAACAGCGGAAGCAGCACCGTAACGGAGTGGCGGCACACTGTTCATCTGCATCCGGTGTGGACCCAGCGCGCGGCGGTGCTGTATCACGGCAACGGCGGCACCAAAACCGTTACCTACCAAGGAGAAACGAAGACGGTGGATGTGGATTTCCATATTCGAGGCAACATCTATGATGTGGAAATGAACTCATTCCCGTCCTATCCCGCGTTCAGTTGGGACAATGGCACCTATAATCTTCCCCTGTGGAACACCAAGCCGGACGGCAGCGGCACGTATTACTGCCCGCGGGATAAGGCGGAGGCATATAAAAAATATATGCGTTCCGACCTCGGAGAGCCGGAGATCGTTTACACAGAGGATTTCTACCTCGCGAGCGGTCAACTTGACCTCTATCAGATGTGGTACCGCAAATACACGCTGAACTACGACAAGAACGACCCCGATGTTAATTACACCCAGACAATGCATTCGGATGTTTTTGAGCAGAAGCTGTGCTATGACGACGGCACCGTGCCGCTTCACGAACTGTACGACCCCGATCAGAGAATGGAAAGTATATACAACAACAAGAAGTACTACTTCCTCGGCTGGACAATGGACGCAAACTGGGCACATCACGCGCCGCTCGAAGAAAACTACACGGCGGCAGACCTGCCCGTCCTCGTCAACTATGTGGCGCTGTATGACATTCCCCTGCACGCGGCAAGCGGCGGCCGCTCCGGCAACGGCGAAGGGGACGACAGCGAAAACGCCTATGACGGGGAGCAGTACGATAAAGCCGTCGCCATCGGCGATCACAATACCTATTTCTCGGTGGCTACCCATAATTACACCGCCAAGGCTTACGGCGTGTGGGCGGCGAAACCCTTTACTCTCATGTATATCAACGGCGAACGCCGGACTACGGGCGACAGCACCCGTCCGCGCGTCGGCAGCGTGACGATGCCGGCAAACGCCGTGACCGTGACGGAGCTGACCTATAACGACTTTCGCGCGGGCTATCAGATCATCAGCGAAAAGCCGACCGCCGAGGGCTACACCTTCAAGCGGTGGAGAGTCAACCGCGGCAACGACCCCGACGCGGTCAATCTCACCGCGACCACCGCTACGGACGGCTATGTCGGCAATGTGGCGGCGGGCGGAAAGCTGTGGTACGGCATCTTCAACAACAGCAATCCCACCATGACCGTGATTTTGGCGGCGGACTGGACGCGCAACGAACATCATGTCGAGTATTGGCGTGAGCAGTACAACCGCGATACGGGAGAGCCGCAACTGAACACCGACGGCACCGTCAAGACGTCGCGCATCTGTACCCAGTACCGTCTGCCCTACGAAAGCGCGCAGAAGGTGGGGTACAACATCAGGAAGGACGGCGAAACGGAGGTCTATCATCCCGATCTTGAGAATATCTACGGCAAAATCTTCGGCGGATGGAAGCTGGTCGCCTACAAGCGCAGCACCGACAGCGACTGGGTGGAAATCGGCGCGGACGAGGAAGTGAACGATTCCGGGCATTATGACGACGAGGGCGATCTCATCTACAAGGATATCTCGCTGCTCGAACAGGAGGAAACCTTCTATATGCCCGACATGGATCTGAAATTCGTCGCGATCTATGTCAACGAGTTTATGAACGTGACCTACGACCCGGGAACGGGATTCTCCGACGCGGCACGCACGCAAAAAGACGCCGTGACCGAACAGGTGCGTTACAACAGGAATTTCAAGGTCCGCTATGCCGTCAACGGTACGGCGCAGAACGGGACAGAGGACTGCGGGTTCTATCCGCCGCGCGGCTATGAGTTTGACAGATGGGTTGTGACCTGTGCCAGCGGCAGAACCAATTATCAGTACCGTCCGGGCAATTCTGTCTATCAGCTGCGGGAGGATCTCACCTACACTGCCACATGGAAACCCGGCACCTTCTATGTCAATTATGATTTCGCCTATAACTTCGGTGACGGAACCAAGCCAAACGATATTTACATTTATACCGTTACAAAACCGGAGCAGGTCGGCGGCAGAAATATGCTGACCAGCTATGGTTACGCGTATGAGGCGGATGTGCCTGTGCAAGCCCCGCCCACCAGCTACGAGAGTCGACTGGGCGAGACGCAAAGCTATCAGGATTACAGAAGCTACGATTCCAGCAAATACACCTTTACCCCGTGGGTCAAGACGGAACCTGCGGACGAACTGGAGTACACCGATACCGCAAAAACCACCTTCAAAATGCCGGACGCCACCGTGCGCTTCCTCGGCACATTTGATCTGCGGCGCTACACGGTTACCTATCAGTCCGGCGACGGCACAGGGGATGATGTGCAGGAGTCCGACACCTACAAATCGAGCAGTCTGAGTGTGAAATCCTTTGACGCGACCGGATTTACCGCCCCCGAAGGATATGAATTTGCGGGCTGGACGGTGGCGATCAGCGGCACACCCTCCACGATCAGAAACACAGACTATCCGACGGCTTCCAACGCGGCGATAGCCAATCTGATGGACGACGTGGTTTATACGGCGACCTATCAGAAGAAAGCCTATTCCGTGACCTATCGGCTGAAAGCAGGCACCCCCGACCCGAATGTGGATTTGGGAGGCACTTACTACAACCCCTACGGGGCGGAAAACGCGGAATATCAAACCCCCGTCACCGTGAAAGACGGATATGAGGTGGCCGGGTACAGCTTCAAGGGTTGGAACCTCGCGGAAGTGGGCGGTCAATCCAACGCCGCTGCGCTGGCGGCGGTCAGCAAGACCGTTGAGGATGATAAGCTGATATCTTTCACTATGCCGGCGGGCAATGTGGTGCTGGAGGGCGAATTTGAGCCGATCGAGTACACGCTCCGATATCTCCGCAACCGTGGCAGCGGAGATGATACCGTTGTCGGTACCGAAACCTTTACCCGCGCCGATGTGAGCGGCGGCTATTACACCTTTAACAGCGCATTCAAACCCACTGAAAATGCCGATGAATATGCCCCTGCAGGCAAAAACGGCTATACCTTCCTCAAATGGAGCACCGCACGCGACGGCGTGGGAGGCACCGAACCGCAGATTGCTTTCTCGGTGGATACCCGGACATATGACGTTTACGGACAGTGGCAGAACTGGACGTATCAGGTGCTTTATGATACAAACGGCATAGGCACTTCCCATGTGCCGGGCACCGACACATGGAGCTTTGCTCAGGTAGTGGGCGGTGACGCGCTCATCAGCACCGAAATCCCCGAGCAGCCGGGTTATGCGTTCCGGAAGTGGGTCATCGACAACGACGGCACCACCAAGGATTTTGAAAAGGATAACCTGCAGACCGGCGACGCCTACAAAGCGGCGCGCACGATCAGCAGAGAACTGTTTGACGAATCCGACAAGAGCAATTGCCAGGCAACGGCAGTGGCGCAGTGGCAGAAGCTCTACACGCTGCATTTTGATCTCGACGGCGGATCCTATATGGACGGCGCAGAGAAAAAGACCGCGCTGGCCGATGTGCGGTTTGAGAAGAACCTGCCCGACAGCGATACCTCCTATACCTTTACCGCCCCCACGCTGACCAAGGAAAATTACGATTTCCTCGGCTGGGAGGTCAAGGAAGACGGCAGCGCCATCAACAACACCGATATTCTGCTCGAAAAATTTGCGGTGCCGACAGGCGGCGCCCGTTTTGAAGCCACTGCCAAGGCCATCTGGCTGCAAAAGGGACAGCATACCGTTTCGTACCGGATCACGGGCGATATTCACCCGACAGGGTACAGTGTTCCTGCCGCAGCGTCCTATTTCCGCGATGTCCCGGTGACGGTGGCAGCGCAGCCCGAAGAGGAAGGCTACACCTTCTCCGGCTGGTACAAAGACGGCGATACCGCGCGGGAATACGCTCATCCTGATACCTTCGTCATGCCTGACGACGATGTGGAGATGACAGGCTGCTTTACAGCCAAAACCTACAGCGTGGAGTATTACGACGAAGATGCGGCAGCGCCGTTTAAGACGCTCACGCCAGCCTACAACACTGCCGTGACAGTCGGCAGGGAGGGCGACACAACCATCACACCTGAAAGAGACGGTTATCGTTTTGTCGGCTGGACGCTTATGGAGAGCAGCCCGAAGAAGACCGATGCGAATGGTACAGCGATTCCCGCCTCGGCGGCAGTCGGAGAAACCAAAACATTTGCCATGCCTGCCGGAACGGTGAAATTCATGGCGCAGTATGAAAAATGCTACAAGATTGTCTACCACGCCAACGGCGGTCTGGAAAACACCGTCCCCGTTATGACGGAGCCTTTCAGAGTGGCGCGTGACGCTTCCGTCACCGAAACGCTCGACAGCACCACGATTCCGCAGTACGACGCGGCGGGCAGCAAGAAATTCCTCTGGTGGAGCGCTTCGCCCGACAGCCGCACTAAGCTGGAAGAAGTGACCGTAGACTACACCACCGACACTTACGCGCTCGACGCAACCGACAGCTTCCATCAGATCGACGTGTACGCGGTCTGGCAGGACGCCTTTACCGTGAGCTATTCGATCACAGGTTCTGTCCTGAGCGATCACGCGGTACCCGGTTCGTTTACGAAATTCCCCGGCGACAAATTCCATGTTGCGGCGCCGCTTGCCGAAACGGGTTACACCTTCTCCGGCTGGCATTACGGAGGCGACACCTACGCCGCACAGGAAGAAATCACCATGCCGGAGGGCAATGTGGAACTGACAGGCAGCTTTACCGAGTTGACCTACACGCTGCACTACAAGGACAGCGACAGAACTTCTCTGCCTAAGGACGGCAGCGGCAGTTCCGATGCTTATGCGTCACGATCCGTAGGCTACACCGCGTTCGCAGGCAGCGGCGGCATAGAGATCACCGCACCGAACCCGGTCAAGGAAGGGCATACCTTCATGGGATGGGCGGTCGCGCCGAACTACACCACTGTCAAGTACAATGGAGGCGACGTGGTAACAGATTTCGGCAGTGACAGAACCGCTGTCGTTTACGCGGTCTGGCAGGAGAAATCCATCACACTGACCTATCTCGCGCCCGACGCGGTGGCGGGCAGGATTCCCACCCCTGTCACCAAGAACGGCGTTGACGTGCTGACAGGCAAGACGGCAGTCAACGACAGTGAAGAACCGCTGGTGAGAGCAGGCTATACTTTCAACGGCTGGAACCTCAAACCAAATGCCAATCCCGATACAGACGCGGCGACGCATTACGACGAGAACGCGGATTATTCCTTTACGCAGGATACCACGTTGTATGCCGAGTGGGAGCCGATCGTGTATGTCACGCTGACCTATGACGAAAACGGCGGCGTTCACGCGCAAGGCGGCGACGTCAAGGAAACGCTTCCCGCAAGTGAAACCGGAGAAAACGGTCTGAAAACCAACATCAAAAACCCGACTGCCGATCTGGTCAACCCCGGCTACGCGTTTGACGGATGGAACACCGAGCCGGACGGCAGCGGCGACAGCTACATAGCGAGCAGTGCGGAATATACCTTCCTCACGGATACGACGCTCTACGCGCAGTGGCGCGCATTGCCGACCCACCGCGTCACCTATACGGTGGAGAATCCCGACAACGACCCCGCGCCGAGTCTGTATGAGTCGCAGATTCCCACTGACAGCAATGCATATTACGAAGGTGAGTTCGTCTATGTCAAGGCGCACCTCTCGCTGAAGGGCTATACCTTCACCGGCTGGCGGTATGACGGCGTGAATTACCCGGAAAACGGCTCTTTCCGGATGCCGGATGCGGATGTCACACTGGTGGGCAAATTCTCCAAGAATACCACCGAACAATTTGCCGTTAAATATGTCAGCGGCATTTCGGAGGGCGACCCGGGCTGCACATCCTATCACCTGCTGACACCCACGTTCATGGAGAACAGGAACGGCACGCACACCGTCAGAGGCTTTGATGACCCCGCCATTCATTTTGAAAGAGAGGGGTATGAATTTACCGGCTGGAGTCTGTCTCGCGGTTCGTCGGGCGGCAGCTCGGGCGGCAGAGGACAGACCGTGCGCAGAAGCGGTGAAGGCGGCACCGGCAGCGGTTTGCTGCAAATGGGTGATCCGATTGACAACATTACGTCGGATATCACGCTGACGGCACAGTGGCAGGTCATTCCGTCTGAACCGACCGAGTACACCCTGACCTATGACGCGAATTTCGGCAGCGACGGCACCGGAACGCCTCTGGCTGCGCAAAGCTATCCGGCAGGCACCCAGGTGGAAATTTCCTCGGCGGACGGTTTGTCGAGACCCAACGCGACATTTGTGGGCTGGAACACCAAGAGCGATAAGACAGGCGACTTCTATTATCCCTATCCCGACGCCAAGTCCCGCGCCGACAAGATTGAGATGAACGCGGATATCACACTCTATGCCATCTGGGAAACCAAGACGAATCCTCCGTCGGATTCCAAGCATTACCGTCTCTATTACAACGGCAACGGCGCGACCGAAGGCACCCCGCCGCAGGATCCTACCCAATATGAAGGGAATGAGTCCGTTGTTGTCGCGAGCAAGGGCAGCCTTGCCAGAACCGGATGCACCTTTAAGGAATGGAACACCCGCGCAAATGGCAAGGGCGACAGCTACGCGGAGGGAAGCACGCTCACCATGCCGAAGTCGGATGTGACATTGTACGCCATCTGGACGGATTCCGAGGGGAAGATCGTGCCGTCTCCCGGCACTGGCGAAAGCAGCGTGCCGCTGCAAATCGCCCTCAGCGCGGTGATTCTTTCCGTGCTGGCGTTTGCTTCGACCGTGGTTTACACCCGCAGAAAGCAGGAAGATACGGTATAATTTTTCCATTCGCGTGATTTCCGTCATGGGATAAATGAACCGTATAAGACAAGTAAAGACCGTGACTTATCACATGGAATGTGGTAAGCCGCGGTCTTTTTTTGGGTGTAGGGTGATTATTTTTCCCTGCTTTGGAAAAGAATAAAGAGGAATGAAAAAACGGAAGAGGATGGAGATCATATGCTGAATCGCATTCTGGCAAGTCTCATGGGGATGCCGCGAGCGTCGTTGCCGCAGGGAGATCATTCACCACAGCCACAGGAAAACAACAGCGCGGACGGGGGAGAGGAACCCCTTTGCTCCGATAGCGGACTGTTTGACATCAGTCCGCAGTACAATCAGGCGGTGTCACCCGATTACCAGAGCAATCTGGACTATTGCCGACATCTCAAGGGAAAGAATGTCGATGTGCTGATTCGTGAGTTTTCGCTGGCGGACGGACGGCGCAGTTTTGCGGTGCTGGTGGACGGCATGTGCAGCAAGGACGCGGCGGAGCAGAATCTGATACTTCCCGCTATGCAGCTCCACATCGGAGGAAGCCCGGAGAATATGCCGCCGCTTGCCCAGCTCAACCGACTCATCCTCAACACCGAAATCAGCGAGCAGCCCAGTCTCTCCAAGGGGTATATCGCGGCGCTGACAGGGGACGTTTTTCTTTGCATTGAAGGGCTGAACGAGGGATTTGTCATCGGCGCGCGCAGCATCCAGTCCCGTTCGGTTTCCCCCAGCGAGACGGCGGGCTCCATCGTGGGACCGCACGAAGGCTTCACGGAAAATCTGCGCACCAATACCGCTTTAATTCGCAGGCGCATTGCCGACCCGAATTTTACCATTGAAATGCTGCAGGTGGGGCTGCGTTCCCATACCAGCGTGGGGCTGTGTTATATCAAAGGCGTGACCAACGACGATCTGGTTAATTCTCTGCGTCAAGCCATAGAAAACATTACCATTGATCTGCTGGGGGACGCGGGGGAGCTGGAACAGCTTATCGAGCAGTACCCCCTCAGTCCGTTCCCGCAGATCGGAGGCACCGAAAAGCCCGATATGGCGGCGGCGGAGCTTTGCGGCGGACGCGCGGCGGTCATCGTCAACGGCAGCCCGTATGTCCTTCTCGCGCCTGCGACGATGGCTTCTATGATGCAGGTGAGCGAGGACAGCTACCAGCGCTGGACCTATTCTTCCTTTCTCAAGGTGCTGCGCTGGGCGGCGTTTTTTCTCTCGGTCACGGCACCGTCGCTCTATGTGGCAGTGGTGGCCTATAATCCCGGACTGCTGCCGGTGGATCTGCTGCTGCTGTCGGCGGCGAACCGCATCAATGTGCCGTTCAGCGCCGTCACCGAGGTCATCATCATGGAATTCTTTATCGAATTGCTGCGGGAGGCAAGCATCCGTCTGCCGGGCAGCATCAGCACCGCTATGTCGATTGTCGGCGGCCTGATTGTGGGAGACGCGGCGATTCGCGCGGGGCTGGTTAGTCCGCTGCTCATTATCATTATAGGTCTGACCTCGCTGACGGGGTTTGTTATTCCGTCCTATGAACTGTCTTCTTCGCTGCGGCTGGTGAAATATTTTCTGCTGGCGATGTCGGCGATTTTCGGTATTTACGGGTTGACAGTGGGACTGGTGCTGTTTCTTTCGCAGCTTTGCGCGCTGTATTCCTACGGCACGGAGTACACCGCTCCTTTTTCTCCGACCTATCGTAAAGGATTTCTGGAAAGTCTCATCGAACTGCCCATCTTCCGTCGCAACACGCGGCCGGAGTATTATGAGCCGATTGATTTGATAAGAATGAAATGAGGCAAATGCAAAGGGAAATGAGAATTTAGCGCAGTAGGAATAAACAAAAAAGAAAAAAGAAGAAAAGCGAAGCGTAACTAGCGAGCGAATGCGAGCGCGGGGTCCAGG
>CAMHAV010000066.1 GCA_946182865.1 uncultured Clostridia bacterium | reverse complement strand
CCGATTCCCCAGCCGGAACCGATTCCCCAGCCGGAACCGATTCCCCAGCCGGAACCCGAACCGGAACCGACGCTTGACGAGGAAGAATTTGATGATTCCGATCTGAACTCCTACGAATTCTTTACACAAAATATCCTGTCAGATATGGATAAGGACAGTTCATGGAACGGCGAAAGCTTTTTTGCCGAAGAAGAAATCGTAGCGGCCAACGAGGGAGACGATATCGAACCCTTCTCCCCCTTTTCCAATCCGTCTTCCCCTGCGGCTGACCGTCAGGACAACCCCGACACAGCATTTTCTTTCCAACAAACCACATATTCCCCGACACAGGAAACGCTGCCGTTCTCGGATGATGAGGCGGAACCCTTCATGCCACAGTCCGAGAGCAACGAGACATCCAAATCCTCCTCTGCCGACGAAACCACTGATATCAAGATTCAGATATTAGTAAAGGCCGCCGAACAGGGCAATGCCGACGCACAGTACAAGCTGGGCGCCAGCTACGAACACGGTGACCGCGTGGAACAAAACTATGTCAAAGCAGCGCACTGGTACATTCTCTCCTCCAACCGAGGCAATCCCAACGCGCAATACAATCTGGCGGTGATGTACGAAAAAGGCCTGGGGGTCAGCCGCAATCTTTACGAAGCGGCGGAGCTGTACGGCAAAGCGGCTGAACAGGGACATTCCGATGCGCAGACACAGTATGGCATCTGCCTCAAAAAAGGCATTGGCGTGGAACAAAACGTCTCACAGGCGGTCAAGTGGTTTGTCAAAGCCTCCGAAAAAGGGAACGCAGCCGCCATCTACCAACTTGGCATCTGCTTTGAATGCGGTCAGGGAGTAGAACGCGACTTTTCCCATGCACTTCAGCTGTATCTCGCCGCGGCCAATCAGGACTATGCCGAGGCGCAGAACGCGCTTGCCAATTGTTATATGAGCGGCAACGGTGTGCCTGCCAACTACACCGAAGCAGTACGCTGGTACAGCAAAGCAGCCAGAAACGGCAATGTTCCCGCACAGTTCAATATCGGCTTCTGCTGCGAAAACGGACTGGGAATCGAGAAAAACACCGATATGGCCTACCGTTTCTACCGTATTGCGGCTGATAACGGCAGCGAAAGTGCCGTCAAACGTCTGACGGCGCTGGGATTTATTCAATCCGACAGCGAATAAAAAACATTGACAATAATTGTGATATTTGATAAAAAAATATATTGATTATTTCCGATTGTTGTATTATAATAAAAACGGTATATAGCTGCTGATTGGCATATACCCAATCTTCAGAATTGTGAGGTAAAATGTATGCAGTATCAAATCACAGGAACGCCCTTGCCGGTTGTCACCTGCACACTGCAGGAAAACGAAAGAATGATCACCGAGAGCGGCGCCATGAGCTGGATGAGCCCCAACATGCGCATGGAAACCACCAGCAACGGCGGTATCGGCAAAGCGCTGGGCAGAATGTTTTCCGGCGAAAACATGTTCCAGAACATCTACACGGCCATCGGCGGACAGGGCATGATTGCCTTTGCGTCCAGCTTCCCCGGCACCATTCTGGCCTTTGACATCACCCCCACCAACACCATCATCGTGCAAAAAAGAGGCTTCCTCGCGGCGGAGGCAGGCGTTCAGCTTTCGGTGCATTTCAACCAGAGAGTCGGTGCGGGATTATTCGGCGGCGAAGGCTTCATTATGCAGAAGCTCAGCGGTCAGGGAACTGCCTTTGTTGAAATTGACGGCTCCGTGGTGGAATACGAATTGGCTCCCGGTCAGCAAATCGTAGTGGACACCGGCATCCTTGCCGCCATGACAGAAACCTGCACCATGAACATCCAGCAGATCAAGGGCGTTAAAAATGTCCTGCTGGGCGGTGAAGGTCTGTTCAACACGGTGATCACCGGCCCCGGCAAGGTCTATCTCCAATCCATGCCCATCTATTCGCTTGCCAAGTCCATTATCCCCTACATTCCCAGAGGCAATTGAATGTAACGCAGCATTTCTGCATGTCAATCCATCAACGGCACGGATATCGCACAGCGGTTCCGTGTCGTTGATTTATTTATCCACAGGAAAAAACAAAACAGAAAAAAACGCGGCAAGACACAAAAAACCTGTTGTATATTTTTTAATGTTGTATTATAATGTTATGGTACGATGAAAATAAGTTTGCTAGATGGGGTTAATCATATGAAATACAAAATTACACAATCATCCTCTCCTGTCGTTATCTGCACATTGGCCGAAAATGAAAAACTGGTAACCGAGAGCGGCGTGTCTGTTTTTGGCAGCGCCAATATCAAGGTTCACACCTCCAGCGATGTACGCTTCAGCAGGAGCTTTGCTCAAAAAGCCGCTGCCAACAAGCATTGGGGCAAATTGTATATCCGCTGTGCACGGGTCGGCAAAACCCTGAGCAGACTTCTTTCCGGCAGTGCTCTTTTCCACAATATTTACGTTTCTCACAAAGGCGAAGGCACTGTGTCTTTTTCCTCCCATTCTTTGGGAGGCACTGTTATTCCTCTTTCGGTCAGCAGCGACAGCAGCTACATTGTCAACAAGGGCGGTTTTTTTGCCGCTGAAAAAGGCGTCCGACTGTCCAACTATCAATTTAAACTTAAGGACGGGCTGCTGGGAGAGGGGATTTTCCTGCAGAAACTCTCCGGCTGCGGCATTGCTTTTATTGAAGCGGATGGGCCGGTAGAAAAATATACGCTCAAAAAAAATGAACATCTGGTTTTTGATGTCGGACTTCTGCTCGCCATGAGCGACTCCTGCACCCTTCGTACCAAGCGCCGCAATACACTCAAAAGTGCCCTGTTAGGCGGAAAAAACATGTTCAGCACGGACATCGTCGGCCCGGGAACGGTTTATCTGAATGTATAATAAAAAGCGATGATATGTGTTTGTAAAGCACAGTCATCGCTTTTTTGATGGCAGGGGATTATGTAAATGATTGCATGTTGGGATAGTACTTCAGAGGATCTATCCGCTTGGAGCCCTTCCGCATTTCCAGATGAAGGTGATTACCCGTGGAATGTCCCGTGCTGCCTACCATACCGAGGATATCACCTGCCTTCACTTTGGTTCCCACAGAGAGAAAGCTGGCCTCACGCATATGCGCATAATAAGTGCGTATGCCGTCATTCTGGTCAATCGCCACATAATAGCCAAAAGCCTCCGGTTCATATCCCTTTTTAACCACCTTTCCCGCGGCCACCGCAAGAATCTGTGAACCGCCGGGAGCAGCAATGTCCAGACCGTTGTGCTTTCTGCCGTTTCTCACATCCTCTACCGCGCCAAATGGGGAGCTGATTCTGGTAGCGGACGGTGTGGGCCATATGTAAGAACCGCCGCCATCAACGGCGTACCGGGTAAAGGGCTTGGCATAATCACTGCTGCTGTGAGTGAAACCCATTTTTTTCTGCGTTTGCTGTTAAGGAACATTGGTATTTTTGCCTCCGGTTAAAAACAACACCGCACATCGTCTGCCTGATGGCGCTGCGCAGTGCTGTTTTATAGTAATTCATCAGAATGAATAAAATTATTTGCTTCATCCCATAAAAAATTTTACCATACTTCCAAAAATAACGCAAACAAATATCCAAAAAAATGAGATTTTTTGTTAATTTCTACGTTATGAATAGAAACTTTTTTCGTTTGTTAAATCATCATGTTCAAAAATTACATTGTTGATTCTGTCAGAGCAGAGTGACAGACTGTATTGCACAAGAGAGCATACCGCATCACACCCACTGTCTGTCCCAAAACGCTCTCCGCTGATGAAACGGTGAAAGACCTCGGCAGCAGGAAATCTTTCCGAAACAACCGTCGTGAGAAGACCTCTTTCCTCTGCAACGGAAAAGCCAAGTCCGCCTGACAATCCCGCACCGTGCAGCTTCAGATACGCTTCCTTTGCTGTCCACAGCGCAAAAAAACGATAACGTCTTTCCTGTTCATCGACAGCCTGCGCAAGATACCGACGGTCGCTCTCAGTAAAATACCCCTCCGCGATTCGCAGATTCACCGGACGCACCGCCTCGATATCCACTCCGATTTCGCATTCCGCAAAAGCGGCCGCAACCATATTCCCGCTATGCGAGAGATTAAAGCATATTCCCGCATTTTGCGCATAAGGTTTTCCCTGCTTCGTCCTGCCAAACACCAGACGATCCGGGTCCCTGTCGGTTATTTGCGCGATATGCCGGCGGACAAAACTGTGGGCCGCCTGAGAAACGTCTTTAGGCTGCTGTGAAGCAGTCTGAAACAAATAAACGGTAATGTCATTGCTCATAAGACCTCCTCCTTCGGGAATAAAAAATAAAAATTTACAATCAAATTCCATAATATCTCTTTTCAATCCTCACTATAAATATTATAATATAGAAGAAAAAGAAAATCAAACCCCAATCATACTGATTGGCACGAGGTGATCAAATTGCAAAACCAAAAAAACAAGGAACAGGAGATTTCGCCTGCACGCAGATTTTTTGGATTGTGGTGGGCCTTGCTGCTGTGTGCCGCGCTCATTGTGACCTGCGTCACGACCGCGTTGGTATCATTTGACAAAACGCACCACAGCGATCTTGTCATCGTACTCGACCCGGGACACGGCGGCTTTGATACGGGCGCCGTCAACAGTGAACGCGGTCTGTACGAATCCGAAATCAATCTCAAAATCGCCTTGGCCTGCCGCGACCGCCTGAACCAATACAAGGGCGTGCAGGTACATATGACGCACACCGGCGTGCAAAACAGAGCAGGCAAATCTTCCCTGAGCAGCCGGGTAAGCGTAGCACAGGAAGTGGGAGCGGACATCTTTATCAGTCTGCACATCAATTCAGCGGAAAGCAAGACAGCCAACGGCGCGGAAATCTATGTGCCCGCCACCACCCACGAAGCAAAATACAATCAGGAATGTACCCTGCTGGCGGAAAAAATGATTGCCAATTTTGAAGCCATGGGACTCAATAGCCGCGGCGTCAAAACGCGCCGAAGCGGCGGCGGGCGCGTATACACCTTTGAAGACGGCACACAGGAAGTGGGAGACTATTACTATGTGGTCGGGGAACCGATCAGCCGCATGGGAATCCCCGGCATCCTGGTAGAGCATGCTTTCATCCAGGGTGACGCGGACTATCTCGACAGTGACGCGGATCTGGAAGCGCTGGGCAGAGCCGACGCGGAAGCCATTGCCGCTCATTATCAGCTGCGGCTGAAATCCGAATATGAAACCGTTTCCTCTTTCAGCGAATCGGTCAGTTCTTTCGAAAGCCCAACTTCCTCAGAACCGCCTGTCAGTTCTGAACCGCCTGTCAGCTCTGAGTCGCAGACGACGTCCTCCGAACAGTACACCACGGAAGAGGATGAGCATTCCGACGTCAAAAAAGTAGAGGAAATGATCAAAGCCCTGCCCGACAATCCCACCGAAAACGACGGCAGCCGGATCAAAGCGGTACGCAGCGCTTTCAATGCCCTGAGAGCCGGCAGCCAGAGTCAGGTAGACACGCAGCTCTATCAAAAATACTGCCGGGTCATCACGGCCTATGAAAATCTGACCCATCCCATCCGCATTGCCGTCAAAGAAGGCTCCCAACTGTCGATTGACCGCGTCAACGGCAGACTGCTGAACGTGGAAACGGCAAAGCAGCCCAACGGCAAGATCACCGTTTTCTCGGTCATGCTGGAGCTGGAGCTGTATCTGGAGCCGGGCGTTTCTCCCACCTACCGTCAGGAAGGCGTACTGGACTACCGCATCATCAGTCCCAACGGCAAACAACTCGGCTATGACGATGTACTGCCGGACAATTCCGTGATCTCCGTCATATACGGCGACGCGGTGCTGGATACGCTGAGCGTGTCCTATTGAAAAACAAAGGAGAAGGATGATAATGTCAAAACAAAAAGAAACGTATGAGGGAGAAGAAGTCCTTTCGGACAAGCCCGCCACTTTGGAAGAAGAAACAGAAAAGAATGACGAGTCACTCTCCGAAGAGGAATTCAAGCAGCAGTACCGCGATCTGCCTGTCTGGAAGCAGGTCGTCCTGCTGGTGCTTTTCCTTGGAGCAATGGTGACAGTCATTACACTGATTAACTTTGTGGTGGATTTTGGCGCCGAACTCATTAAATTACTGGTTCAGAGATAAAAAAGAAACCGCCTGCGTTTTACTCCAAAAGAAGCAAAACGCAGGCGGTTTTTCATTTAAGCCGCTTTTTATGCGGCGGTCTGCTTAACGGGCTTTTTCTTGCCGCCTAAGATCAAATCGGTCAGCTTGTGCAGCAGCAGACTCAGCACCACGGCAATGGCAATGCAAATCAGGTAATTGGGAAGAATGTATACCGGATAGCCCATCACATTCATCATGCTTCTGATTGCCACATGCGTGATGTAGAGTTCAAAAGAATAAGTGCCCACCGTTGACAGCGCCTTGTTGAGCGGCGCCCAATGCAGCTTGGCAAGCAGGATGGCCAGAGAAATCGCAAACAGGCAGGTTTCATAGCGCACACCCAGATAATTGTGAAGGTGCAGCCACTTATAGCGGATAGCAAAGGTAATCACACGGATCACCAGCCCCAACGGAATGAGAATTTTTTCCAAAAGACCGAATTTCTCGCCGTTGTAGATTTTACCGCCATAGTACACGCCGAACAGGAACACGGGAATGCGGCAAATAGCAAGCTCGATATTGTTGTAAACATCGGGAGCAAGACTCTCCAGCAGGGCGCATGCCGTCACGGTAATGGCCAACATCAACGCAAAAATCACGCCTCTGTTTTTACGGGTAGTATCGAGCAATTTGAAAAAGAGCGGAAAAACGATGTAAAGGATCAGAATAAAGCTGACGAACCAGAAACGGCGGATTCCTTTCGTCCATACGGAAATCAGGAGAAAATTGGCGATGAAATCGCCGAATACTTTATGATGCAGGACAAAATCATTGATGAGCCAATAGACCGATCCAAAGATGAGATATGGAATCAGCACGCGCCGGAATCGTTTGGAATAGAATTGCAGGACATTGCTGTTTTTCTTCATGGAATAGAAAAGTCCCATTCCCGAAAGAAACAGAAAGATTTCTACGCCCGAACTGGAGAAAATGCGGTCATACAACAACGCAAACCGATAAAAACCGTCTCCCGTCTTTTGCCCGATCGTACTTTCACAAAAATGGAAAATGATAATCCCGATGATAGAGAGTCCGAACAATTCGTTGCGGTACTGGCTCACTACCGATAAATTCAGCTTTTCTTTCTTTTGGGCGGGTGGATTTTCGCTGCCCTTTTCCATGATTTCCCTTGTCACTTTCTCATGCAAGTTTTCCGAATTTTCCATCATTGTCACCTCTTATACAACCAAAAAATCATCACATCTTAAAATTGTACGAATCTTTCAGTTCCACTGAGCGGTTAAAAACCAGATGATCGGGGGTAGAATCCACACTGTCAGTGCAGAAATAGCCCAGCCGCAGGAACTGGAAGCCTTCTCCCTGCTGGGCGCTGGCAAGACACGGCTCGAACTTGCAGCCCTGCTTGACGGTGAGCGAATGGGGATTGATATGCTGCATGAAATCCACATCCGCCGCGTCGGGATTGGGAATATCAAACAGGCGGTCAAAGAGACGCACTTCGCCTTCCACGCAGTCGGCAGCGTTGACCCAGTGAATGGTACCCTTGACTTTCAAGCCCTCAGGCGGATTGCCGCCACGGGTGTCCGGGTCGTATTCCGCGTAGACCTCGACCACCTTGCCGTTCTCGTCCTTCTTGCAGCCGGTGCATTTGATGATGTAGGTACCCTTGAGACGGACATAGTTGCCGGGGAAGAGACGGAAGTATTTCTTGGGCGGCTCCTCCATGAAATCGTCGGCTTCGATGTACAGCTCGCGGCTGAAAGAGACATTGCGCTTGCCCTCCAACTCGTTGAGCGGGTTGTTTTCAATCTCGAAAAATTCCGACTGTCCCTCAGGATAGTTGGTAATCACCAGCTTGACGGGATCGAGCACCGCCATCGCGCGGATAGCATTGGCGTTGAGGTCTTCACGCAGACAATGCTCCAGAAAGCTCCACTGCACGACATTATCGTTCTTAGCCACGCCGATGCGTTCGCAGAAATTGCGGATGGAAGCGGGCGTGTAACCGCGCCGTCTGAGTGCGGCAAGGGTGGGCATTCTGGGGTCATCCCAGCCGGAAACAATGCCTTCCTCAATCAGTCTGCGCAGCTTGCGCTTGCTGAGGACGGTGTAGTCAATGCCGAGGCGCGCAAACTCAATCTGACGCGGCTTGGCGGGTGCGGAGATGTTCTCGATGACCCAATTGTAGAGCGGACGGTGATCTTCGTATTCCAGCGAGCAAAGCGAATGGGTGATGTGCTCGATCGCGTCGCCGATGGGGTGAGCGAAATCGTACATAGGATAGATGCACCACTCGTCGCCTGTTCTGTGGTGGGTAACATGCTTGATGCGGTAGATGACAGGGTCGCGCATGTTCCAGTTGCCGGAAGCAAGGTCAATCTTCGCGCGGAGCGTGTACTTCCCGTCCTCAAATTCGCCGGCTCTCATGCGCTTGAAAAGATCGAGGCTTTCCTCCTTGGGACGGTCACGGTAAGGACTCTGCGCGGGCGTGTCGTGGGTGCCGCGCATTTCCTTCATCTGTTCCGGGGTCAGCTCGCACACATAGGCAAGCCCCTTTTCGATCAGCTCTATCGCATACTGATAGGTCTCTTCAAAATATTCCGAAGCGTAGTGGTATCTGTCGCCCCAGTCGAAGCCCATCCAGTGTATGTCGTCCTTGATGGCCTCCACAAATTCCTCGCGTTCCTTGGTGGGGTTGGTGTCGTCCATGCGCAGGTTGTAAATGCCGCCGAATTTCTCCGCCATGCCGAAGTCAATGCAGAGCGCCTTGACGTGTCCGATATGCAGGCAGCCGTTTGGTTCCGGCGGGAAACGGGTGTGAACCGTCATGCCCTCAAATTGTCCTCCGGGAGCAATATCCTCCGCAATGAATTCCGCAATGAAATTGCTGCTCTCGGTTGCTTTTTCTTCTGTTTTTTCTAATTTGTCTGTTTTGTCAGCCAATTTTGTTCCTCCTCAAACAACGATTATCCTAATGCTTATTGAACTTTTTCCAGCCCGATTTTCAATCTCCGCAGCGCTTCCTCGCGCCCCAGAATGCCCAGCACTTCCACCGCGCCGCCCGGCGTGACCGTCCTGCCGGAAGCGGCGATGCGCACGGGCCACATGAGCAGACCGTTCTTGACCTCCATGCTGGTCGCCATGCCGATCAGGCAGTCGTGAATCGCTTCCTGCGACCAATCCGGCAGCGCCTCCAGCGCGGGAATGACCGCTTCGAGCATGGTCTTGCTGCTTTCGAGCGTGGACTTGGATTTTTTATTAATGAACAAATCGGGCGAATAATCCGCCAGCTCGTCAATAAAATCAATCTGCGTGCCAATTTCTCCGAGAACCTCGGTGCGCTGGTGCAGACACTTGGCAATCAGCGCGGTATCCGCGTTTTCGGATTTCACACTCTGACGGATGAAAGGCAGAGCGGCTTTATGAAAGTCCTCCTCGCTCATGGCGCGGATATATTCGGCATTGAGCCAGCGCAGCTTCTCCGGGTCGAAGATGGCGGGGGACTTGGAAATGCCGCTGATATCAAACACCTGCGTCATCTCGGCGAGGGTGAACTTTTCTTCCTCGCCTTTGGGACTCCACCCCAGCAGCGCAATGTAATTGAGCACCGCCTCGGAAATGTAGCCCTTGGCAATCAGATCCTGATAGCTCGCGTCGCCGTTGCGCTTGGAAAGCTTGGCGTGCTGGTCTTTCATCACCGGCGCACAGTGCACATACACCGGATGCTCCCAGCCGAACGCGTCATACAACAGGTTGTATTTCGGCGTGGAGGACAGATATTCGTTGCCGCGCACAACATGGGTAATCCCCATCAGATGATCGTCGATGACGTTGGCAAAGTTGTAGGTCGGATAGCCGTCGGATTTGAGCAGAATCTGGTCTTCCAGTTCGGCGTTGTCGATCTCCACATGCCCGAATACCGCGTCCTCAAAGGAGGAAACGCCCTCGTGCGGCATCTTCTGGCGTATGACATACGGCTCGCCGCTTGCCACTCGTGCCAGCGCCTCATCCAGCGGGATATCGCGGCAGTGTCCGTCATATTTGGCGATACCGCCCGCTTCGGTGTGCAGCGACTCCAGCCGTTCCTTAGTGCAGAAGCAGTAGTAGGCGTGACCCGATTCCACCAGTTTTTTGGCGTATTCCAAATAAATAGGCTTGCGCTCCGACTGGATGTAGGGGCCGCAATCCCCGCCGACGTCGGGGCCTTCGTCCCACTGAAGCCCCGTCTCGCGGAGCGTGTCATAAATAATATCCATTGCGCCGTCCTTGAGGCGTTCGCGGTCGGTATCCTCGATGCGGAGGATAAAGTCGCCGCCCTGCTTCTTGGCAATGAGATAGGCATACAGCGCCGTACGGAGGTTGCCGACGTGCATATAGCCGGTTGGAGAAGGCGCAAAACGTGTTCTGATCTTGGACATGGGTAAATTCCTCTCTTACATATATTAAAAAATGGTAAATATAGATGTTCACTATAATTTTACCCCCTTGTCACCACATTGTCAACGTTTTTCGCGTTGTGTTTTTGACAGAAAAAAGAAATGAATTTCCAAAAAACCATACACATTGCGAATATTAACAAAAACTACTTGTAATTTATGTTGCAAATGTGGTAATATAAAAGGCAAAGATGTGTGACTATTCGTTGAAAAGGGTGAAGGTATTGGAATTCTCTGAAACCTATCGGAACAATAACGAAAAAAACAAAGACTGCGCGGATGACACAGCGATTTGCGCCGGTTTGCGGACTTCTGACGGAAAAGACGGGCCAGCCATCCGACTGACCGACGGCAGCCGCGGGGTAAAATATGAAACCGAAACAGGAATGCAGGGCGTGTGCATGCCCTCTCCCTGTGCGCTGGGCAGTTCGTTCGACCGTGAACTGGTCAGAAAAATCGGTAAAGCCGTCGGCAGCATGGCGCTTAGCGGAGGCTATAACGCCGTCCGCTCGCCCGACGCCGGCGTGGTGCGCAGTCCCCTGTACGGAGGGCTGGCGGATTGCTTTGGGGAAGACCCTTATCTCAACGGCGCAATGGCTGCCGAATGGGTCAAGGGCGTGCAGTCCGTGGGAGCCGCGGCAGTGCTGGGGCATTTCGCCGGCGGCAGACAGTCGGGCGGCAAATACAGCTGTGACAGTGTGATTGACAAGCGTGCCCTGCATGAAATCTATCTCAGCCCCTATCAAACCGCCGTCAGGCTATCGCAGCCCCGCGCGGTAGAATGCGGCTGCAACCGCATTAACGGATTGGAGTGCGCGGAAAACGCGGTGCTGCTCACCGAAATTCTCCGCCGTGATTGGAAATCGGAGGGGGTCGTATTGACAGATTTACGGCTTTCCGATTGCGTGGCGAGTATGCAGAGCGGCGTAGACCTGTCGGTTCCCTCCGGCGGTCAAGCCGTTCGTCGCCAACTGCGCAAAGCAATAAAGGAAGATGAACTGCCGGAGCATTATCCGCATGTGTGTGCCAAACGAATTAAAGAAATGACGGAATTTGATGACGAGTCATTGACCGAACGTATGAGCGATGAGGAATGCCGCGATCTGAGCATAACCGCGGCCGAGCAGTGCGCGGTGCTGCTAAAAAATCAGAAAAACACCCTCCCCTTGCCGCTTGGCGGAGAAATTGCGCTTATCGGCAGACAAGCCAGCGTTCCCCGCATACAGCGCGGCGGCATGCATGCGCTGCCTGTCGACCATGTGAAAAACATACTGCAAGTCTTTGACGACAACCAGATTCGATATCAATACTGTGACGGATGGGAAGAAAATTCTCAATTTGACGAGACCCTGTTGTCACAGGCGGTGCAATGTGCCGCCGCGAAGGAATTTGCAGTCATATTTGCGGGCTTTGACGATATCCATGACAACAGCAGCACCGACCGGGAATCCAACCGTCTCCCCAAGGCGCAGGTCAAACTCATCAACGCCGTGGCAAAGGCCAATCCCAACACCGTGGTAGTGGTAAACGGCAGCGCCTTGCCCAAAATGAACTGGGTGGGAAAGGTCAAATCGGTGCTCTACCTGCCGCTCGGCGGCGAGGGGACGTGTGAGGCACTCTACCGTCTGCTTTTTGGATTGTCCACTCCCTGCGGCAGGCTGTCTGTCAGCTATTCGCTGGGCGAATCGGATATGCCATGCAGCGACACCTTCGGCACCAGTGACCGGGTGTCGGAATTTCGCGAAAGCATCTATGTCGGATACCGCTATTACAACAAGGCGGGCATCTTCCCGGCCTTTCCCTTTGGCTACGGCCTGAGCTATACCGCGTTCACGTATTCCGCCATGAGGGCGGTCAAATGCTCGCAAGGATGGGAAATCACGCTGGACGTCAAAAACATCGGCACCCGCGATGGGGCGGAAATCGTGCAGCTCTATGTGGAACCGCCCAAGAATGACAGATTCCGCCCCTCGAGGGAATTGAAGCAATTTCATAAGGTGTACTTAGGCAAAGGCGAAAAGCGAAGCATCACCATGCTGCTGCCGCGTGAAGCACTTGCCTGCTACGATCCGGAACTGGGGCGTTTCCGCGTCAATGCGGGCCGATATCGCTTGTATGCGGGCGCTTCCTCCAACGATCTCCGCGCGGAGGTGTGGATTTCCGTCAAGGGGGAACCAGTGCCCCATTATGAGGTGCCGGACTGGTACATACGGCCCGTCGGCCGACCCAAGGAATCGGATTTCCGTGCGCTTTTCGGCAAAAAGATCACCGACATCACCCCCTACAGCGCGCAGGTTTATTCGATCGACTGCACGCTGCATCAGCTCAGCGGCATCGGCATTTTTGCTCTGGCGGAAAAATGTGTGAAACGGGTCATGCGGCATATCTTGAAACCCACTGATGACCAATCGCCCGAATACGCCGAACGGGTGGACGAAATCGTCAATCGACCCATCAAACAACTGTGCGGCCGCTGTCACGGTCTTTATCCCATGAAGCTGACGCAATGCGTCCTATGGCTGGCCAACCGACACGGAGGAAAACAAACATGATTATTCACGACTTTCGGGAAGACCGCGATCTTCTAGTCGGCAAAATGCATTCATCCCTCTTCGGATGTGAAATGGACGTCATTCTTTACGGACAGGAAGAACCGCTGCGGCAGTATGCCGAGCAATGCGCCGCCTTTTTCAATTTTCTGCCCCCTGTCCTTGTGTACGAATTAAAAGAAGCTTCCATTCGCTACTGCGAAGATATTCAGAATTTTACCCCTACCGACGAATGCCTCGTTCCAAGGGATGTATCACACAAAACCATTTTCCGCTATGTCCGCCCCAACAGCATGATTGTCGAGCGTCCCAAGGACAGTGAAAAGCTGGCGTTTCAAGTGGAATTCAGCTGTGATTGGGAACTGGAACACGGCATGGAATGGACGATCAACGACGGCAAAGCGCTGTATGTCGGGGACTTTATGGGCATCAGCCCATGGTATGCGCCCCGTGTCTATGAGACCGAATGCAGAAGCTATATTTACGACGATTTTTCTATAGATAACTAATACTAAATGTCAATCAAAAGTAGACATTTAGTATAAGAGCAAAAACCCGCCGGAGGCAAATGCCTTCGGCGGGTTTGGTTGTTACTGCGTTCCATCAAAGAGAAGAATCAATCGGGAAGAAAATAGCTGCCGTATTCTTTGGGATAATCCGCCATAGATATATCACCGTCCACCGAAAAAATCATGTGATCAACAAAGCGATATCCCAGCGGGACGACCGCGTTGGCAATGCGTTTTGTCACCTTCAGGTCAGCGCCGGACGGTATCGGATTGCCGCGCGGATGATTATGACAAACAATCAGTGCCGATGCATGCGATTCGTTCAGCAAACGGACGATTTTGCGTACATCCACATTGGCCCAGTCCACAGCGCCTTTCATCAGAAAATAATGCCTGATCACCACATCCTCGTCATTCATGCAGATCACTAAAAAATCCTCCACGGTTTTACCGATATAACATTGGGACGCAAAGGCCGCAATTTCCTTTTTCCCCCGGATCACCTGTTTGTTCGCCCTATCCATCATGCACTGTCCGCAGAGATCGGGTATCAGCGACAGGAGAACCGCCGCGTTTTCACTGATTTTTCCGACCGACACCAGTTCGGATACAGGCGCCTCCAGCACCTCGCTGATAGAACCGAAGCGAACCAGCAGCTTTTTCGCAATTACATCCAGATCCTTGCGTCTGACCGCAAAAGAAAGCAAATACTGCAACACCTGTTCGTCATCCAGTGATGACAGGTAATCATCGGTAAAATTTTTCTTGATCTCATCGACAAGCGCATTTTCCATTTGCGTTCACGCCTCATTTACTGCATTTTTTAACCGTTCATCGCCATCATCAGGACGAAAAACGCAATCACTCCCGCGAGAAGCAGTGCGACACCCCATCCAACGGCAAAGATGATCCAGAACTGCTTCATGGTCAGGTTGCCCACTTTCATTTCCACTTTGCGGTTGATAAACGCCTCCACGCGCGCGTGCTCCGCCTCGCCGAAATTCGCGCGGATGAAGTTTTCATTGTACTTATCGTTGTTTTTGTCATAGGTATATTGCTTTTCCAGCGTCGTACCCTTGTAATACTGACCGCTGTTATTGTGGAACAAAAAGTCGTAATACACCGTAAACATGGAAATCAGGGGCAAAAGATTGTCATACTGGGGCAGAAAATGGACATAATACACATCGAGATGATCCGTCACCTTGCTCGAACGCGTCAACTGTCCGACCTGCACATCGTTTTCATAAAACGAGACAACTTCCCGATAGCCCATGCTTCTTCGATAACCAAAAATAAGGCGATCCCCGAACGAGATACACAGCCTGACATCCAAAAGCGCCATCTGCACATCAAAGAAAGAACCCACCGCGCTGCCGGACGGGTCAAGCACCTGATACATGGAAAACTTTTGCTCCCCCGTAAACAGATACTTAAAGGGAATCGAAGATTCCGCCACATTGTCGATCAGACTGTATTGGGTCTGAAAGACCATATTTCCGTTCAGATCGGTGAGAACCACCTTGTTGGTCATATTGACGCCCATCGGATACCACGAAGCACTTCCGCGATAGCATAGAACACCGTTGCCCGCGACCTCAAATGTATTGCTGCCGCCTGCCGTTACCTGCCTTACTTCCAGAATCATGACAAAAGCCCCTCTTTCGCTTGGATGTTAATTTTATTATAGCAATGAATTATTCAAATTACAATCTTTTTTTGCATTTTCAAAGGATATAAGCTCCTCCAGCGTGTCGCATTATTTTTTATATTTGCTTTTTAACCCGTCATCCATATTATCATAGGCGTATTCCAGTGCTTCCCCTTCTGTGATTGGCATACTTTCGCCTGATAACCCTCCGTCTTTCCGGCGCTGCCACAAAACAAAGGGCTGTCGGTGCATTAAAAGATTGTGCTGCACCGTCGCAAAGCACCCCATCGGGCAATACACCGACATGCACGCCGAAAACAAGATCGCCAGCGGTAGTCGCACACCTCGCCACCAACCCAGGCAAAGATGCAGAGCCAAAGTCAGCAACGCTATCAAAAGGAACAACGCATTCATCCGGTAGATTCCGTCAAAATCCAGCTCGTGATGCAGTTGTTCATACAGCCAGTAATTTTTCCAGCCTTTGGTGGATTTGCGGATTTTGGTTTTGCTCATTCGATTGACGCGAAAATACGCCGTCATCCCGTCTCTGAAATCAATCATATAACAAAGAAAAAACAGGAAAAACACCACAACCCAGTTGTAAAAATACAATCCTTTCATCCACTATCCCTTCCCTTTTCTCCCTCTATTTTACAACAAAATCAAAACCCTGTCAATTCTCCAAAAAAAATTCCGTACCATGCAAATACATGATACGGAATTTATGGCTCCCCAAGTTGGACTCGAACCAACGACCCTGCGGTTAACAGCCGCATGCTC
>CAMHAV010000065.1 GCA_946182865.1 uncultured Clostridia bacterium | reverse complement strand
CACGCTCGCATTCGCTCGCTAGTTATGCGCTGCGCTATGCTTTTTTCTTTTTGTTTATTCCTACCCCCGCTAAATTCCCATTTTTCCCGTATCAAAAAGGAGTCCTTGTCATGCGCACATTTCTGGTAAAAATCAAATATGACGGCAGCGGCTTCTGCGGCTGGCAGGTGCAGGAGGAACGCCGCACGGTGCAGGCGGTATTCCAGCAGACCCTCTGGGACGTGCTCAAGGAACAGGTCCCCGTGCGGGGATGCAGCCGAACCGACAGCGGCGTGCATGCCAACGAATTCTGCATCAGCTTCCGCACCTCCTGCGCCGTCCCCTGTGAAAAGCTCCCGCTGGCGCTCAATGCCAAGCTCCCGCCGGATATCGCCGCTTTCGACTGTTATCCTGTGGCGGACGATTTTCACGCGCGCTACGACTGTCTCGGCAAACAGTACCGCTATCTGATTCTCAACGCGCCGCTGCGTGACCCTTTCTGGCACACGCGGGCCTTGTGGTACAAATACCCCCTCGATGAAGCCTTCCTCAACGCACAGGCGCAGGACTACCTCGGAACCCATGACTTTTCCGCTTTCTGCTCCGCCGGCAGCGATGTGACCGACAAGGTGCGCACCGTCTCACAGTGCGGCGTGCGGCGGCTGACCGACGACCCCCGCCTGGTGGAATTCACCGTCACCGCAGACGGTTTTTTATACAACATGGTGCGCATCATGGTGGGTACGCTGCTGCAAATGTCGGCGGGTAAGCTCCCCTCCGGCTCCATTCCGGACATCATCGCCTCCCGAAATCGCGAACGGGCCGGAGCCACCGCCGCCGCCTGCGGATTATATCTGAATAAAGTATTGTATTAAGCCGCGCCATGTGATATAATGATAGAAAACCCATTTTATGAAAAGACTGCAATTATCGGAGGGATACAAATGGCAGAGCAACCTAAAAAGCCCCACAAAAACAAAAAACAAGTCCGCACATTCCGCAGCGTCCTCAGGCGCGAAACCAAGCGGATTCTCAACAAAATCAACGCATTCCGGCTTCCGATCAATGACAACCTGTTTCAAACGATCATCAAGCTGACCGTTACCGTGGCCGCCGTGGCCGCCGTCGCATTTGTCTGTATTTCGGACGCGGATATTTCCCCTTCCGGCACGGTACGGGGATTCAAGGACAAACGGGTGCTGTCCCACGCGTCGGGGCAGGGATACCCCGCGGAAATCAACGGCAGCCGTTCGATTGACGCCGAGACAGTCTCCCACGGCACCGCTGTGCTGACCGACACCGCCTACACCGTGTACGACGTGAAAGGCAGAGAGCTGATTTCCCAGACTCACTATATGGCTTCGCCGGCAATGAAAACCGCCGACCGCTACACCCTGCTGTTTGACCGCATGGGTACCGCCTACACGCTGAAAACCCTGTCCGGCAGCGTCTGCTCCGGCGAAACCGATCACGCCATTGTCGCTGGCGCCGTTTCGCGCTCCGGCCGCTTCGCTTTCGTGACCAATTACGACACCGCGCATTCCTATGTCCATGTTTTCTCCAAAAACGGCAAATCGCTGCACAAATGGAAATCGGGCAGCTATCATATTTCCGACATTTCCGTCAGTCCCTCCGGTCACACCGTCGCCATGTGCGGCGTGACAACGGAAAACGGCAAACTGAAAAGCGCCATCATCATTCAAAAGGTCGGCGGCAACGCCAACCTCCGCGAATACACCTTTGACGACACCCTGCTGGTCGCGGTGCAGTTTACGGGCGACGGCTCCGTAACCGCCATCGGGGATGACAAAGCGGTGCGCCTGCGTGTCAATGAAGAAAAAACGCAGGTCTACAGCTATGCCGGCCGCACGCTGACAGCCTACGACATCAGCGACAACGGGCAATTGGCGCTCGCCTTTTCTCCCCATTCCGACGGTCAAAACACCAGCGTGACGGTCATCAACGCCGCCTGTGAGGAAATCGCCAATGTGGCGACCGACCTCACTTCGCCCTATATGGAACTGACCAACAGCCGCATCAACCTGATCAGTCAGTCCCGCTTCTACAGCTACAACTTTTCCGGCAAGCTGATGGCGTCCGCCGACATTCCCGCCGACAGCCAGTCAGTCCTTACTTCCGGCGGCAAAGTTCTCATCAGAGGTATCACTACCGTTTCCGAAGCATCATAAGAGGACGTATCTGTCATATTAATTGTTAATTTTATTTGAATGCGGTTGTTATTACGGCCTTGATGTGCTATTATATTAGAGATTATCGAAATCATCGAATGATCTGAAGGGAGTTAAATGGCTTTGTTTGGAATAGTGCTTGATATCGCGACAATTTGTTTCTTTGTTTACATGTTCAAAAAATGCGCTGCCAGATCGCAGCTGCAAAACACGGTGGAATCTCTCGGATTTATTATATCCGCGTTTGTGTCCGTTCCGCTGGGAACCTTTCTGGGGGATTTCTGTTACAGAAATTTCTTCCGTCCGGTCATCATGGAGCGTGTGGATACATTGGTCAAAACCGCAGGCGACGTTGATTCCAGCATTGACCCCATTGCCCGTATCATGACCGGCATGCCGTCTATGGTCAACAACGCCGCCAGGACATACCACACCACGACGGGCGAAAATCTCAAGCAGCTCAACAAGCTGCTGGCTGGCGACCTGAATTCCGTCACGGGCGAAATTGTGGATATCATGGCCCGCCCCGTGATTGAAGGTCTGCTGCGCGCGCTGTTCTTCGCGCTGGCCTTTGTGGCATGCTACCAGTTTTTCAAGGCCTTCTACCCCACTATCGAGGCGTATTTCTACCATCCCGACCGTGCGGCCATCTCCCCCACCATCGGCATGGTGCTGGGGTCGGGCAAGGTTGTCACCGTCTTTCTCATCGCGCTGTCGATGATCCGCCTCGTCGGCGCGGTATTGCCGGATATCTTCATTTTCAGAGCTTCTACTTACAGCCATTCCTTTATTTACTCGCTTTTTAACGAGCGCAACCTCATCCTGCTGTTCCTCGGAAACGGCATTATTCCCGAATGATGACTGTCATGATTTTGCAATATCAAAAAAGGGGTGTGAAGATTTGCTGAACCTACCCAATACGCTCACCGTATTCCGGATTCTTTTGATTCCGATATTTTGTGTACTGTTTTTGATGGGAACCGATTATTACATCTACGCAGGTCTGATGTTGATTTTGTCGGGGCTGTCGGATATGTTTGACGGTTTGCTCGCCCGCAAGCTGCATCAGGAGACAGAGCTGGGCAAGATTCTCGACCCCATTGCCGACAAGCTCACCCTCGCCGCCGTCGTGGTCTGCATGTGGTTTGTCTATCACGTCCGCTTTCCGTGGATTTCGCTGGCGCTGGGCATTATGCTGGGCAAGGAAATCCTCATGGCGATTGGCGGTCTGGTAATCGTCAGCAAGGGTCGCAAGCTGGTCAAGGCCAAATGGTGGGGCAAGGTCGCCACCGTGGTGTTTTACACCTGCATGATCCTCATTGTCGCGCTGAATATTATCGCACCGGACAAAGACCTCAAAACGGTAGTTCCCGCTCTGGCCTTCTTCGCGGCCGCCATCATGCTGTTTGCACTGGTTAAATATTTCCTGATGGGGCTGAAAATCGTGCGCGGTGAGGAAGTGTCCGGCACTATCGACATCGAGAAGGAAAAGCTCCTGCGCCGCAAGAATAAAGAAGCGACTGTATCCGGCGACAAGCTGTCCGAGAGCAACCTGCCCGGTGACGCACATAATGTCTGAGCGTTCCGAAGAAAACATAATCTTGCGGAGCTATGAATGAAAAATAAAACAACAACAACAAAAGGCGCTGCGGAAACTTTTCCGCGCGCCATATGTGTATTAGCATGTGAAAATACACAAGTGGATGAAAGGAAGTGTGAGGAACAATGCCTCTTTGTTCCGTATGTAAAAAAAGACAGGCCGTTGTCTTTGTGAATGACGTATCCAATCCCAAGCGCGCGGCGGGTTATTGTTTTACCTGCGCCCGCAAAATCGGGGTCCCAAATATAGAAGATATGGTGAAACAATTCGGCTTTAATGCAGATATGATCGAGGAGATGGAGGATCAGATGTCGGAGGCGGCCGCCAACGGCGAACTGCCTTTCGCGCAAATGTTCGGCGGCATGCTGCCCGACATGGACGGTGAAGATTTTGATGACGAGGACGAAGATTTTGGCGAAGAAGATGCCGACGAGGGGCATGAGGACGAAGAATTTGACATCGACGAAGCGGATGAAAACGACCACGAAAGCAACGGTATTTCGCCGGAGCCGATCACTTCGGACGAGGCACTGACGGCTGCTGCCCCTTCGGACATGACCGACCAAGCCGAAAGCAACACACCCAACAACGAAAACGACGACGAGGAGCCGATGAATCCCTTTGCGCGACTCTTCGGCAACAGCTTTGAGATGGGCGGCGCCCAGTTTGCGGACGGTCAGCCTAGGAAGCACCGCTCCCGCGGCAGGCGAAACAATCACCGCCGCTTTTTGGGCGAATACTGCGAAGATCTGACCAAAAAGGCACGCGAGGGACGCATTGACGCGATCATCGGACGCGACAAGGAGATCAGCCGCGTGATTCAGATCCTTTCCCGCAAGAGCAAAAACAACCCCTGCCTGATCGGTGAACCCGGCGTGGGCAAAACCGCTATCGCGGAGGGATTGGCGCTGCGCATCGCAGAAGGCAGCGTCCCGCTGCGTCTGGCAGACAAGGAAATTCACCGCCTCGACCTGACGGCGCTGGTGGCGGGCACGCAGTTCCGCGGGCAGTTTGAGAGCCGCATGAAAGGCCTGATTGACGACATCAAGAGCGCGGGCAACGTCATCCTCTTTATCGACGAGGTACACAGCATTGTCGGCGCGGGCGACGCGGAGGGCTCCATGAACGCCGCCAACATACTCAAGCCCGCCCTTTCCCGCGGCGAATTACAGGTGATCGGCGCGACCACCTTCAACGAATACCGCAAGTACATCGAAAAGGATTCCGCGCTGGAGCGCCGTTTTCAGCCGGTCAGCGTGGTGGAACCCAACGTAGACGAAACCACGGAGATTCTGCTGGGCATCAAGAGCTATTACGAAATGCATCACCGCGTACAGATCAGCGATTGGCTGGTGCGCCGCGCGGTGGTTCTCTCCGAACGGTACATCAACGACCGCTTCCTCCCCGACAAGGCCATCGACCTGCTGGACGAAGCCTGCGCCTGCGCGTCACTCGGCAACAAAGCCATGGCGGAATTCGACAGTCTCAACCTGAAACTCCGCAAGGTGCTGGATGAAAAAGACAAAGCAGAATCGAACACCGAGGACACCTCCGAAGCGCATTACGCCAAGCTCGCCCAACTGCACACGGAAGAACTGCAAATCAAAAACCGCCTCTCCGAAATCGAGCCCGAAGCGCTCGGCGGTCAGGTGACGGAAGGCGATCTCGCCAAGGTCATCGAACTCTGGACGGGCATTCAGGCCTCCCGCGTGGAGGAAAACGAATTCAAAAAGCTCTCCACGCTCGAAGACAAGCTCAACGAAAAAATCATCGGGCAGGAGGAAGCCACCAAACTGGTGGCCGCCGCGATTCGCCGCAGCCGCGCACAGATTTCTCCCCGCCGCCGTCCCGCGTCTTTCATCTTTGTCGGCCCCACCGGCGTGGGCAAGACGGAACTGGTCAAGGTGCTGGCCAATGAGCTGTTTGATTCGCCCGAAACGCTCATCCGTCTGGACATGAGCGAATTTATGGAGAAGCACTCGGTCAGCAAGATCATCGGGTCGCCTCCCGGCTATGTCGGCTACGACGAAGCGGGACAGCTCACCGAAAAAGTGCGCCGCAAGCCCTATTCCGTGCTGCTCTTTGACGAGATCGAAAAGGCGCACCCCGACGTGATGAACATTCTGCTGCAAATCCTCGATGAGGGCAGAATCAACGACTCGCAGGGGCGTTCGGTCAGCTTTGAGAATACGGTCATCATCATGACCTCCAACGCGGGCAGCAACCACAAAGGCGGCTCGCTGGGCTTCAACAAAACCTCCGACGACATTTCCCGCGAAAAGGCCATGGCGGGACTGCGCGACTTCCTGCGCCCCGAATTTCTCGCCCGTGTGGATGAAATCGTGGTATTTCGTCAACTCGACGAGCAGGATTATCAGAAGATTTCCCGCCTGCTGATGGGCGAATATGTGGACGCCATGGCGGAGCGCAATGTCAGGCTGGTCATCGACGACAGCGCCGTGGCGCTGCTGGCGCAGAACGCGATGGGCGGCGAAGCCTCCGCACGCGACCTGCGCAACCTCATCCGCCGTGAAGTGGAGGACAAACTCGCGAACCTCGTCATCGAGACAGCGGGTGAGCTTCCCGCGGAAATTCTCATCACCACCGAGGAAACCGACGGTGTCCGCAGCGTGGTAGTACGCCCGAATGTCCCCGCCATCGCGGAGTAGTGATTTCTTAGGAAAGTAAAATCACAAAACAGCAACATAAAAAGAGCTGTCACACCATTTTGGATGCGGCAGCTCTTTTTGATTTGTCAGATTGTCTGCATTTTGGACTCGAATTCGGCAACGGTCATATCCACCCTTTCGGCCGCCTGGGAGATCGTCAGCAAACCATCTTTCACAAGGTTGATCAACATCATCAGCATGCCCTCGGCTCTTCCTTCGGCTCTTCCTTCGGCTCTACCCTCCGCTCTTCCTTCGGCTCTCCCTTCGGCTTTATATTCTTCTTCCAGCTCTGCAATGTGTCTTTCTTCATCGTATTCGGTTATAAACATACTTTTGACCTCCGATCTGTTGGCAATGAGAAAAGGTTTAATCAGCGAATGGTCAGGGAGATTGGCTATCGCAGCGTCAACGGCGGCGGCTAACGAACCCATAGTCTTTTGGTTGGCGCGTGCTTCATTGACAAAATAAGCATAGTCCCCCAGCGGCTTGCAAGCCTGCATAAGTTCTTCATTGTGACCGTAATTAATATTGATCATGGTGACCTTCACCTCAATATCCGGCTCCGCGGCCGGCGCAAAGGAGTCAGACAGGTGCAGCACGGTCCGGTCGCCCGTTTCCTTCCTCCCGTTGTAAAAACACACGCATTTCGGCGTGGGCGCTTTTTGCTGCTTTGAACTGAAACGGTGATAATCTGCGTTTGTTTCGGTATATTTATCATACAGCATCCCGGCGTAAATCAAAAAACGCATGGGCATATTGGGATTCAGGCTGGACTGGTGTTCGTAAAAATTCAGCGTATCCGCGATCAGGAATGAAACGTCGTTTCTCATTCCCATATAGACCGCATCCTCAATCATATTCAGGCTGATCGCGTCAGGATCGGTATAATGAGAACCGTTCATCGCGTTATAAAGGCTTAACGTCCATTCCTTTTTATCGGGATTGCCAAAGATAAATTTGAACAACCTGTCTTTGTACTCACGGTTAATGCCGATGATTTCTCCCATTGGTATCGCTCCCTTTCCATCATTATTATACCATGACAAGACTGCTTCGTCAAGCAAAATGAATACCGCCGTACGCTGCCCGTTGGGCGGGTGCGCACGGCGGCTTTGCTTTTTTTGGCCTGAGAAAACGGTAATGTCGACATTTTCCTTTTGCGCTGCTATACGGGCGCAGGGCCATCAGTCGAGCTTGACGATCTCCGCCTCGGGCGCGTTCTTCTTGACGCTCGCAATGCCGTTGAGACAGCCTGCCTTCGCCTTGTAGCCCTCGGAAGCCGCGATGATCTCGCCGTTTCTCGCCTTCAGGCGGAAGCGGTACTCGCCCGCCTTGTCGATGTACATCTCAAACTTGGGATGCTTCTTCTTTTCAAAATCCTCTACGGTCTGGTCTTCGATCTCGCCGACGCAGCAGTTGCGCACGCTCTCGATGCCCTTCATGCAGGCCGCCTCGGTGGTGTATATCTCCGATGTGGCAATGATCTCGCCGTTGCCCGCTTTCAGATTGAACTTAATGCCGGTCTTGACCTTTTTGACTTCAAATTTTCCCATAACGGTTACTTCCTTTCGATGGATTGATTTTTCCCGCGTTGCGTGGGTACTTTGCATATTCATTTTAACACTTTTCTATTGTATTGTCAATAAAAATAATTTCGGATTCCGCTTGTAAAATGGTGGTTTTACATAAACGCATTTTCCGGACACCACGCACCGTTGCCGATCTCTGACAGGCGATGGGGATTATCTGCACGGCTGACGGACAGATAAAAAGACACGCTGCTTTTTACTCGAAAACAACGTGTCTTTTGATTTTATTGACAGTTATACGCAACGAAGCACTTTACCCCAGCAGTTCCTTCAAAATGGCGGTAACGGTCTGGGGATCGGCCTTGCCGCGCAGGGCGCGCATGGACTGACCGATCAGGTATTGCAGCGCCTTCTCCTTGCCGGACTTGTACTCGTCCACCGACTTCTGGTTCGCCGCAACGACTTCTTCGATGGCCGCTTTGACCGCGCCGGTATCGGTGACGGTCTTGAGGTTGTGTTCCTCCACGTATTTCACAGGGTCGCAGCCCTCTTCAAAGACCGCCTTGAATACCTTCTTGGCTGTGTTGCGGGTGATTTCGCTGCGCTGCACCATGCCGATGAGCGCGCCGAGATAGCCGTAATCAAACGCCATCTCCTCCGGCTCCTTGCCGCTGTCGCTCAGCATGCGCATGACTTCGCCCATAATCCAGTTGGCCAGCTCCTTGGCGGGATAGCCTGCCGCGAGGTTTTCCTCAAACAGCGCCACCAGATATTTGGAGGTGGTGATCTGCGCCGCGTCGTACTCCGAAAGTCCCAGTTCGCTGACATAGCGCTGGCGCTTGGCTTCGGGCAGCTCCGGCAGATGGCTGCGGGTTTCCTTGATGACTTCCTCGCTGATCTCGATGGGAATGAGGTCAGGCTCCGGGAAGTATTTGTAATCCTGCGCATCCTCCTTGGAACGCATGGCAAAGGACGCGTCCTTGTTGTCGTCCCAGCGGCGGGTTTCCTGCTTCACGGTGCCGCCCTCTTCCAGCACTTCGATCTGACGCTTGGATTCGCCGTTAATGGCGCGGGCAATCGCCTTGAAGGAGTTCATGTTCTTCATTTCGGTACGGGTGCCGAATTTGTCCGAACCCACGGGACGGACGGAGAGGTTGATGTCGGCGCGCAGGGAGCCTTCCTGCATCTTGCAGTCGGAAACGCCGATGAATTGCAGGATCGCCTTGAGCTTTTCGAGGTAGCGGATGACTTCATTCGCGGAGCGGAAGTCGGGTTCGCTGACGATTTCGATCAGCGGCACGCCGCAGCGGTTGTAGTCCACCATTGTGGAATCCGTCCACGGGTCATGCACCAGCTTGCCCGCGTCCTCCTCCATGTGGATTTCATGAATGCCGATGATCTTCTTGCCGCCGCCCTCGGCTTCGATCTCCACGCCGCCGTTGCGGCAGATTGGCAGGTAAAGCTGGCTGATCTGATACGCCTTGGGCAGGTCGGGATAGAAGTAGTTTTTGCGGTCGAATTTATTGTAGCGGGTAATCTCGCAGTTCAGAGCCAGACCCGCGCGGGTCGCGTAGTTGACCACCTGGCGGTTGAGCGAGGGCAGCACGCCGGGCATACCCGTGCAGACCGGGCAGCAGTGCGTGTTGGGCGCGCCGCCGAATTCGGTGGTGCAGGAGCAGAAGATCTTGGTCTTGGTGGCAAGCTCCACATGCACTTCCAGACCCATGACGATTTCCCATGATGTTGTTTTAGCCATTGTGATTCCGCTCCTTTCTTATCTGTTTTCCAGTTCCGTGGGCGTGCGCTTGTGCCAGTCGGTGACCTGCTGGTAGGCGTGCGCCGCGCCGAGAATCTTGGTTTCATCGAAGTAGCTGCCGATCAGGTGCATACCCACAGGCATGCCCTTGCTGTCAAAGCCGCAGGGAACCGACGCGGCCGGCAGTCCCGCGAGATTGATCATGACGGTGTAGATATCGCCGAGGTACATTTTCAGCGGGTCGGAGAGGTTCTCACCGATTTTCAGCGCGGTAGTCGGAGCAACCGGACCGAGAATGAGGTCGTATTTCTCAAACGCCTTGTCAAACGCGTCTTTAATCAGCGCCTTGGCCTGCAGCGCTTTGCGGTAATACGCGTCGTAATAGCCGGAGGACAGCACGAAGCAGCCCAGCATGATGCGGCGTTTGACTTCCATGCCAAAGCCCTCGCTGCGGCTCTTGGTGTAGAGGTCGAGCAGGTCTTCAAAATCGTCGGCGCGGTAGCCGTATTTGATGCCATCGTAGCGGCTGAGGTTGCTGCTGGCTTCGGCGGAGGCGATGATGTAATAGGCGGGGATGGCGTATTTGACGATGGGCATATCAAATTTTTCCACCGTCGCGCCCATGCTTTCAAGCTGCTTGGCGGCGGCTTCGATGGAGGCGGCGACTTCCTTGTCAAGACCCTCTCCGAAGAAGTCGGTGGGAATGCCGATTTTCATGCCCTTGACGTCGGTATGCAGCACCGCGTCGAGGTCAACGCCCTTGGTGGCGACGCTGGTGTTGTCCTTCTTGTCCTGCTTCATGATCTCACCCAAAACGGCGGCGCAGTCAGCGGCATTGCGCGCGAGCGGGCCGATCTGGTCAAGCGAGCTGGCGTAAGCCACCAGTCCGAAACGGGACACGGAGCCATAGGTCGGCTTGATGCCCGTCACGCCGCAGAACGACGCGGGCTGGCGGATACTTCCGCCCGTGTCGGAACCCAGCGCGTAGAAGCATTCGCCTGCGGCGACCGCCGCCGCCGAACCGCCCGAAGAACCGCCGGGTACGCAATTGACATTCCACGGATTCTTAGTCGCGCCGAAATAACTGGTTTCGGAGGTGGAACCCATGGCGAATTCATCCATATTGAGCTTGCCGAGCGGCACCGCGCCGGCTTTCATGATTTCCTCCACGGCGGTGGCGCTGTAGGTGGGCTTGAAATTGCCCAGCATACGCGAGCCGCAGGAGGTCTGGATGCCTTTCTGGCACATATTGTCCTTAATGCCCATCGGCACGCCCGCGAGCGGAGAAGTATACTCGCCGGAAGCGATTTTCTGCTGCACTTCTTCGGCTCTCTGAAGCACATCGTCCTGCACCGTGACGAAGCAGGAGAAGCGGCTGTCGTATTTGTCAATCTGCCCGAGCGAGAACTTCGCGGCTTCCACGGCGCCGATTTCGCCTTTTTTGATCGCCGCGCCCAGCTCAAGGGCCGTCATATCTGCAAGGTTCATTTTTATCAATCCTTTCATTGAGGCTCTAAGATAAATGAAAGCGTATGGCGTGTGAAGGAAGCGTTCCGTCCAAAAAACTTCACACTTCACATTTCACACTTCACGTTGTTTATTCAAACGAACGCGGCACGAGGAAGTAGTTGTCCTTCTGCGCGGGGGCGTTTTTCAGTACGTCCTCGGTGGGAATGGAGGGCTGCACCTCGTCCTCACGCATGACGTTGGTGAGCGGGAGCGCGTGGCTCATCGGCTCGATGCCCTCGGTGTCCAGCTCGGACAGCGTGTCGATATATTGCAGAATTTCCTGCAAATCGCTCTGTGCCTTGGCACGGCTCTCCTCGGGCAGCTTGATTCTGCCCAGTGCCTCCAGATATGTTACCAATTCATCGGTGATAACCATTTTTATCGTATCTCCTTTCTTGGGGAAAAATCCATTTCTTTATTGTAAACGGTCAGAAAAGCGCCGCTGTGATTGTCGGTGTGTTCAAAGAGCGCATTATATTCCAGCGCCGCAGGCGCTCCGACATGATTCATTATTTACTATTCTTTTAGCGAACGAAGTGAGCGCTCAGGGTACCAGTCGCAGCATGTCGCGGGGGAACATGGAGGAATAGCGGATGTTGTCGTCGTTGAAGAGACGCATGGTGAGACGCTCCAGACCGATGCCGAGACCGCCGTGCGGGGGCATGCCGTGCTTGTGAATGTTGAGGTAGGTCGCGAAATCGTCGGGGTTCATCTTTTTCTTGATGATTTTGGCGACCTGTTCGTCATAGTCGTGGATTCTCTGGCCGCCGGTGGTGACTTCCAGTCCGCGGAAAAGCAGGTCAAAGCTCAGGGTGTAGTTGGGGTCTTCGGGATCGTCCATCGCGTAGAAGGGACGCTTCTTGGCGGGGTAATGGGTGACAAAGACGAAATCGGAGTTGTATTTCTCCTTGAAATACTTGCCGATAAGCTGTTCCTCGTCGGGATCGAGGTCATAGGGATCCTTGATCTCTCTGCCATACTCGGCGGCAATGAGTTCCTTGGCGTCCTTGAAGCCGACGTTGGGGATGCTTTCGATCACCGGGATATCCAGCTTCATGAGGGCAATCTCGCGGGGGTATTTCTCACGGATTCTGTCCATGACAAGCTTAAGCATACCGGTTTCGACCGCCATGATGTCATAAAAGCTGTCGATGTAGCCCATCTCGAAGTCCATGCTGATATATTCATTGAGGTGGCGGGCGGTGTTGTGCTTTTCGGCGCGGAACACGGGCGCGACTTCATAAACGCGCTCATAAACGCCCACCATTGCCTGCTTGTAGAACTGCGGACTTTGCGCGAGAACCGCCTTTTTGCCGAAGTATTCCATTTTAAAGACGTTCGCGCCGCCCTCGGCTGCCTTGGCGTTGATCTTGGGGGTATGAATCTCCACAAAGCCCTGTCCGTCGAGGTAGTCGCGGAAGCCGCGCACGATCTCCGACTGAATGCGGAAACGGGTGCGGTAGTTGCCGTTGCGCAGGGTGATGTTGCGCAGCGGAATTTCATTTTCCAGCGCGGCGGTGATCTTGTGCTTGTTGATGCTGATGGGCATGGGCGCGGCGGGCTTGGAAAGCACCTTGCCGCTGCTCACGACGATTTCATAGCCGCCGGGCGCGCGCTTCTCCTCGCGGACGGTGCCTGTCACTTCCACGCAGGCCTCCTCCACCAGGCTTTCGCCGCCGAAGTCACAGCCGCTCTGCACGGTGCACTGGCACATGCCGTCGGGCAGACGCAGCACCACAAAGGAAAATTCGCCCATGTCGCGGATGATGTGAATGCCGCCGTGAATGGTGATTTCCTTGCCGTTGGCGGCGGCAACGTCCTTCACGCTGAGCGGCTTTTTCACGTCTTTGGGATTGGTAAATTCCATAATCAACAGTCTCCTTTTTGCAAATGAAGATAATAGATAACAGATAATAAAGAATAGAGAATAGTTTCGGAGGGCTTCGCCCTGAATCAATACAAATAAAATGGCGCCGCAGGCGCTTTACCGCCTCTATTATCTATTATCTCTTATCCAAAAAAATGTCCCCCCGAATGCGCAACGGGAGGACACTGAGCTTTCTATGCCAATGTGCAAGATGAAACCACAGCGCCTCCCGTCATATTATTATTGTTTGCAAACGCGTCATAAATACAATGCATACGATCACCCATGACAAGCGACACCTTTCATCACCTCGCAAAAATAGCTCTTTAACGGATATTATAGCATGATGCAGTGTATTCCGTCAAGGTTTTTCGGGGATATTTTTGCCAAAATTGGCGGAGAAAATCGGTTCGTTCGGGCAATCGTTGAAAATTTCATGAATTTTTTGTTGAATCTATAATAAATCTTTCGCAATTGATTGACATTGACATTTTCCGCGGTGTAAAATGAGGATATGCCAAAATCGGTATTACAGGGAGGTGTGTGTGTTGGGCGACGAAAGCAAAGAATCGCGAAAAGCCGAAGAAAACCCGGAAACGAAAGAAAAGCAGGAACCCAAAGAGCCGCAGGAAATCTATGCTTTTTCCACGCCGACGGGCATTTCTCTGGCCGCCGGAGACGTCAGACTGGAGCCGCTGCCGGAAGTGTCGGCGCTGGCCGACGAGATCAGGCAGGACGCAAGGAAACAGCCCGCCGTCATCCGCCGCCGACAGCCCTCTCCCCCCTCCGCCGAACCAAAAGCCCCGTCCCCCAAGCCCGCCCACGGATTCCGCAAGAAGGTGCGGACACTCAGCCGCGGCAAAAAAATCGCGGTCGCGGCGGTTCTGACCGTCTTTGCGGGGCTGCTGGTTTTTACGGTGTGGCATGCCGCCGCCATGATGAACATATTCGGGGCGGTCAATTATGTGGACAGCCGGCCGGATTTTGAAAAAACGGAGCTGCTGGTGAGTCAGTCCGCCATGCAGCAGATTCAGCTCCACGTCTCCCACACCGACGAAACCAAAAACATCCTGCTCATCGGCTGCGACGTCGATCAATACGGCATTTCCCGTTCTGACAGCATGATTATTCTGTCGCTCGACCACACCCACCAAAAAATCAAGATGACCTCGCTCATGCGCGACATGCGCTTGCAGATTCCCGGCAAAGGCAAGCACAAGCTCAACGCGGCGTTTACCTACGGCGGCGGCGATCTGGTGCTCACCACGATTTACGCCAACTTCGGTATCCGAATCGACAAATATGTATGTGTGGATTACGCGGCGTTCGCGGCCGTGGTGGATTACATCGGCGGCGTGGACGTGGAAATCGAGGAAATGGAGCTGGAGCAGTTCAACAAATACGTCCGCGGCAAAAACAACCAACTGACGCAGGCCGGCACCTACGCTTTCAACGGGCAGCAGGCGCTCTCCTACTGCCGCATCCGCAAGGTCGGCTCCGATACCGCCCGCACCGCCCGACAGCGCAAGGTACTCGGCAAAATCATGACCAAGTGCCGCGGCATGTCGCTGGTGAGCGCGGAGAACATGCTGCGCATCATCGCCCCCTCTTTCACCACCAATCTCACCCGCGCCGAAATCATACAATTGATGGCGGAGGGTCTTGACTGCAAGGATTACGACACCCTCGGCACCCGCATTCCCGTTGACGGCACATGGAACGACGTGATCATCGACAAAATCTGGTATGTCAAAGTCGATCTCAACCGCAACGCCCGCTATCTCAATGAATTTATTTACGGCAGCGACGACATCGCCCTTTCCATCGCAACCCGCGTCTCCGAAAGCGACAGCCGGAACCAAGCCCTCGACCGCAAATCCTATGAAAAGAAAAAAGCAAAAGCCGCTTCCTGATGACAGGAAACGGCTTTTCTTTATAGAAACGAAGAATGAAAACTGATACTGATTTTCCTTATTAAAACAACTATTTTGTTAATAGGAAGGCTAAAACCGTCACCGCAGTTTCTTGCCCGGCACACGGAACGATCTCTAAGGTGTGATGGCTGCATTCATTAAATTCCACCACTTCTTCTGCCTCAGGATAGTTACCCCACCCCTCTTTAAAATGACTGTCAATGGTTGTTACCGTCTTTCCATCAACAACGACATCAAACTTTCCGCCATTTTGAACCATCATTCCAAAAATGATTCCTATTGATTTTGCCTCAACCTCAAATTTCAAGGGTTCAACGTCCTTAAACGAACCGTCTTTCGACTCTGTTCTCCAATAACTTCCGAACCCGAAAAATTGATTGTCTGATATTATCTCCCAGCCCTTACCTTCGATTTTTTGATTGTCGGTGGGAACAACAATGGAAGCTGTCACATACTTATCACTTCCTACAATATCGGCTGGCTCATCGGTTATGTCGATGGTATCCATGTTATCAAGTACATCCTGAAGATATGAGGTAATGAGTTCTGTAAGAATCGCATGACCGACAATATTGGGATGTATCACATCATCCGCAACATCCGACCATGCAAGGTTGTTATTGTCAATGGCCTAAAGCACGGCATCGTGATATGAAATCATAGGAATATCATTTTCACTGCATATGGCATTGTGATATTCTTGAAAACTTGTGCCGTTCTCCATCGTCATGGCTATGGCAACAACAGCAGGGGAACTGTCCGCATACCAGAGTTTCTTCATAATGCCGGTATACGCTTCGACATTCCTCTTTGTGTTTTCTTTGTAATCATTTACAGAGAACTCGACAAAAACAAGATCCGGCTTTGCCGCCAGCACATGACGATCCACCCTGCCAACTCCGATGTAGGACCCCGTTGCACCTATGCCATAATTCAAACCCGTTATTTCCGATTTCGGAAAAGTTTGTTGAAGCCATCGTGTCGTAAGAGTCGCATAACAATATTCATATCCCGCGGAAACGCCCTGTGTTATCGACCCACCCAAAAACGCTACCGTAATGGGTTTTCCCTGCTGTGCTTTTTTAAATACTTTTGCAAGCCTTGCCTTGTTTCCCTCTACAAGTCTTGACGTTTCTTTCATTTTTTCCGGCACACCATTTTCGACATACGCCGGCATAACAATCTGCTCAGACGATGACTTACCGTCTTTAGCGCATGAGACGAATGTCAACACTGCCGCAAAAACAAGAATAACAGCTATATATTTTTTT
>CAMHAV010000064.1 GCA_946182865.1 uncultured Clostridia bacterium | reverse complement strand
AACTAGCGAGCGAATGCGAGCGCGGGGTCCTAGGGGGCAAGGCTCCCTAGCGGGTCAAGGGCAGCGCCCTTGTGGGGAGTGGGGCAAAGCCCCACGAGTGAGGCGAAGCCGAACGAGCGAAACGCGCTCAGATTTGAAACGGGGTTGGGCGAATACAAAGGATTTCCCCGTCCGTATTCGCCCGACTGCAATTTAAGTCAGGGCTGGTCTTGCCCGCTCAGCTACGCTTCGCTTATGGGGCGCTGCCCCATCCCCCGCTGGTGGCGCTGCCCCCAGGCCCCTGCCAGGAGGAACTAGTTCCCCCTGGACTCCCACGCTCGCATTCGCTCGCTAGTTACGCTGTGCTATGCTTTTTCTTTGTTTCTTTGTTAAATTTTCATTTCTTTCACTTGTCCGACCGAATGTTTACAAATTCTGTAGACAGATTACAAATATTTAATTGTGCTTTACATTTCTGTTTTTTTGTAATAAAATAGAAACAGTAGATTTATGCAAATTTTATAACAAGCAGACAGAGGGTTGGTTTTATGTGGTATAGCAATCAACATTGGGGCAAAACGGTTTCTTTGGCGCTTTCGGCGCTCATGCTGGCGGCATTCGTTTCCTGCGGTAAATCAAACAAACCGATTGCCAATGCCCCCGACACAGCCAAGGCAACCGAAAGATCTATCTCTATGGCGACGTTTGAGCCTACCTCCACGCAGTCCCAAAGCACCACGACCGCCGCTGAGGACACACAGACGACCTCCAAAACAAACGCTGCCAAAAAAACCAGCCGCAAAACATCCCAGACCAAAGCATCGGAAACCACCTCGTCGGACAGCTCGCAGGAAGCTGTCAAGCCCTACGATGGGTTTCTCGGTTCCGCCCGTTCTCTCGACGGCACCACCGTTGTGTTTTCCATCTTCACCTCCGATCTCTCGGTGAAATGGGACGAAAATTCCCGGACGGACGCCGAAACCATGAAGGACACGCTCGACAACCTCTGGCGCGGCACATCCTATCTGACCGAACAGGTGGCGAACTTCGGCAAAACCGCCTCATTTATCTACGACTGGGAAAAAGACCCCGACCTCAGATATACCGCTTCCTTTGACGACTATCTTGTCACTGAGTACGGCGACAAATACGACTTACAGCGCGACTGGGTCATCGCCAACATCGACACCGAAGCGGTCAAAGCCAAATATAATGCCGACAACGCGGTCTATCTTTTCTTCTTCAACACCGACTATTCCAACCAGGTCAATCCCTGGACATTGGGATACACCAATTGCAGCGCATACGATGTGGAATTCTGCAATATCTATGTAAAGTTTGACGACGTTTTCATTACGCCGCCCTCCACCTATGCCCATGAGATCATGCACTGCTTCGGCGCGCATGATCTGTACTACGCCAACGCCTATATTTCGCAGGAATATGTGGATCACTGCCAAAAAACAGGCTCCAACGACATCATGTACACCGTCAACGACGGCAAATGGATTATCAACGACTTCACCGAGCTGGACGCTTATTATGTCGGTCTGACCGACCACTGTGACGAGGTGGAAAAGTGGGGACTGGCCAAAAGCGAACATCTGGCATAATTCTTTACCATTCAGTCAGTTATAGGAGGTTTGCATTATGAGTCATCACAACGATTTTTTTAGAAAATCCGCAGCGCTTGAAAAAACCTTGGCATTCGCCATTTCCGCGGCTTTGCTTGTATCTGTCGTTTCCTGCGGCAAAAACAACAGCAAATCCACTGCGCAGACCAAAAAAGGCGCGGACAGCACGCAGACGTCAAAAACGGTTGAGATCATCGCCTTTGAAGACGACAATGAAACGGATGACACCAAAAAAGATGACAGCGGTGAGGATGAAAACGTCACTACTACCACCACCACTATGACCACCAAGAAAAAAACAACAGTCACAACTACCACCGCATCCACACAAAAAAAGACTTCCAAAACCACCTCAAAGGCTACAGAAAAGACCTCGGCTACGCAGACGGCCTCCAAACGCGACAACAGCTACAAGATCACGGATAAGACCTATACGGCGGCCGACGGCAAGATCAAATGCACCTACCCCCAGATCACCGGCCTGTACGACGAAACCATGCAGAGTTATTACAACAAGCTGTTCCAGTCGGAATGTGAAGCCGCTGCCGGCGACAGCTCTCTGGAAAATTTCTCCGGTACCTATGAAGTAAAACTTAAAAACAAAGACAAACTCAGCATTGTCTTCCGTCACGGCGTATTCTACAAAGGCGCCGCGCATCCCTATTCCTACGCCTATGCCTATACCATTGACCTTGCCACGGGCAACACCATTATTCCCTCGGAATCGGTCAACATGAACAAGGCGGCCGACGCGATTCTCAACGACAGCTGGACGCTCACCAGAAGCACGGACGGCGTGGGTAAGTCTGACGTCATCGAATACTTTAACCAGTACGACGAAAAAACCATTAAATCCAATCTTTCGGTGGAAAATGTGATCAAAGTCAAAAACAACAACGGCAAATATACCAAATCCGGCGCTGTGGGATGCCGTTCCTACCTTGACGGCACCGGTGAACCTGTGCTGATTCTCGAAGTCAATCACGCGCTGGGTGATTATGTAGAGGTACAGTTCTGATTTCTTTTGGAAAGGACTGATCGTATGATGAAAAAAATACAGGCCGCAGTGCTTCTTTTGCTCGCGGCAGGATTGCTCCTGCTCGGTTCCTGCAGCAGTAACGACAGCGGTGAAAGCGAAAACGAAAACGTCTCCCCCTCTCAAGTCACGGTGACACGCTCCGCCTCTCCCAAATACTTTGCCGACAGCGGCAGTTCTCACTGACCACCTCCGGCAAAACAGGTAAGGAAAACATCCCATGATAGAATGTACACTTTGTTATATGGAAAGCGGCAGCCGTTACCTGATGCTGCTGCGCAACAAAAAGGACGGCGACATCAACCGCGGCAAGTGGATTGGCGTGGGCGGCAAGCTGGAACCGGGTGAAACGCCCGAACAGTGCGCGCTGCGTGAAATCCGTGAGGAAACCGGACTGACCGTGCGCGATCTGACGCCCCGCGGCGTGGTTACTTTCCTGTCGGACGTATGGGACGGGGAAGTGATGTATCTCTACACCGCCCGCGACTTCGAGGGACAGCTCACCGAATGCAGTGAGGGCGAGCTGCACTGGATTGACAAGCAGGACGTTTTCGACCTGCCGCTGTGGGACGGCGACCGCGTCTTTCTCAAAAAACTGCTGACAGACGCCCCTTATTTTGAAATGACACTGGAATACAAAGGCGACCGTCTGCACAAATGCGTGACCGACGGGCAGGAAACCGAGCTGATTGATGTATACCACGAGGACGGCTCTCCCGCCGGATATGTGGCCGACCGCGATTTCGTGCATTGGCGGGGACTGTGGCATGTCACGGCGCACATCTGGATTGTGCGGTATGACAGTGAAGGCAAGCCGCAGTTATTGCTCCAGCTTCGCGCTAAAACCAAACGGCTCTACCCCGGCTGCTATGACATTTCCTCGGCGGGTCACATCGGGGCAGGCGAGTCGATGACCGTGGGCGCACTCCGCGAACTCGAAGAAGAACTGGGTATTCCCGCGCAGCCTGACGCGCTGGAATTGGTCGGCATTCGACAGTGCTTTTACGACGACGACATCGGGGAAGGCTATCACGACAAGGAATACTGCCACGTCTTTCTCTATCGCGGCAAGATCGAAGACAAATCCCTTCGCTTGCAGCCGTCCGAAGTGGATGGCGTGATGTGGATGGATTTCAGCGACCTGTTGGACGGAGTGCGACATGATACGTTCCGCCACTGCATCGAGCTGCCAGAGCTGGAAATGATCGCGCCGCTGCTCTGATCGCTCGTGCGCGCACCCCTCTCTCACCAATATCATCTTTTCTCAAAATCCCCGAAGCATGCTTGTTTCGGGGATTTTAAGCTTTAAATCGGGACAAATATTTTACAAAGTTGTCATACTTTTTTCCCATTTCTGTCATCCTTTCCATTTTACATAATTTATAATGAAGATGATGATAGTTTATGTGTAAGAATTGTTGTGTATATCCCGATTGATGTGAGAAATAAGGTGATTCCAATGGCAAGTAAAGCAACGGGGAAATATTATACCCAGTTTTATAAGGCAAAAAAATCTCCGATGAAAGTGAGAAAAGTCAAAACGCTCAAGCGCTGCGCCGTCATTGCGGCAGCCGTGGCAGTCATTGCGGCCGCTGTGGTCGCGTGGCAGGTCAATCGCATCAATGACGCGTCCTTTGTGGAGGTTTCCGCCTCCCGTCAATCGCTGTCGGACGTTGCCGTTTATCCGCGCATCGTCAATCACGACGCGCCCATGGAAAACAGTGCCGTCCCTCAAAACCTTGTTTCGCTCAACACCGTACCCAACGGGGAATCCGTTTATTTGCGTGCTGACGCGGCGGAGGCTTTTATCGAAATGGTAAACGCCATGTCGGAGGACGGACTGGGCATTGTTCCCGTCAGCGGCTATCTCTCCTATGAGCAGCAGGGCGAAGCGCTTCTGCTGGGCAGGGACAAATACATCGCGGAAGGCGCTACGGCAGAGCAAGCCGAAAAGCTGGCGGCGGAAAATTATCCCGCGCCGGGCGAGGATGAAGCGCAGCTCGGCACATCGGTGGATATTTCCACCGACATAAGTTCCGTCAATCAGTTTTCCGTCACAGACCAATGCCAATGGATTAACACACACGCGCATGAATACGGCTTTATTGTGAGATACACGGCAAACAAGCAATCCGTGACAGGCGTTGCGGCCAAGCCGTGGCACCTGCGGTATGTCGGCAAAGACGCGGCAGAATATATGAAGCGTTCCGGCATGTGCCTGGAAGAATATGTCAAGGCCGTGAAGCAGGACAATCCCAACGCGGTGCAGGAAGATTAAGTAAAATAGACAAGGGCGACAGACCGGAACATTCGGTTTGCCGCCCTTTTTAACGCGTCGGGCAGAGAGGAGGCAAATGAAAATTTAGAGCCGCGCAGCGGAGCTGCGCTAAGATAATAGATAATAGATAAGAAATAATACGAATAGATAGAAGGAAGGCGCAGAGCGCCTTGAATTATATATTCAGCGCGCAAGCGCTCCTTTTCTATTATCTATTCTCTATTCTTTATTCTCTATTATCTTAGCGAGCTTGCGAGCGCTCTAAATTCTCATTTACCGCAACTTGCAGCTTACCGCCGTTATTTGAAACTCACCGAAAAAAAGTTGCGGATGGAACAGGGGAATGGTATAATAAAAATACAAAAAATCCCAATAGAAAGGCCGTGCTCCTGCATGAAAAATTTCAAAAAGTACCTTCCCGCGCTCATCCTGTTCCTCGCCTTTGAAACCGTGGCGGTGTCGCTCTGGCTCGCGCTCGACAATCTCTTTTATCTCTTCAATTTTTCCTACATCGGCACCTGTATCGCTGTGGGATTGGCGATGTACGTCAGCGGCAAAAAGTACGCCCGCCGCTTCGTGCAGTTCGCGGTCGGCTCCTATATGCTGGTGTATCTCGGCATCATCAGCCGCGAGAATATGCAGATCGAGGGCTTCTGGTATTATCTCTACATGGGCGTGTTTGAGGCGGCCACCATTCATTACGCCGTCGCCAAGATCTTCGGGCCGCTGCTCTTCGGTCGCGGTTGGTGCGGCTATGCCTGCTGGACGGCGATGATTCTCGACCTGCTGCCCTACAAGCAGCCCAAGGCTCCCCGCAAAAAGAAACTCGGCGCGCTGCGCTATGTCATGTTTGTGCTGTCCTTTGCGCTCGTGACCGCGCTCTTTCTCACCCACGCCGCCCATCTTGAAACCATCATGTTCTGGCTCTTCCTCGGCGGCAATGTCCTCTATTATCTGCTCGGCATCCTCCTCGCCTTTGCATTCAAGGACAACCGCGCTTTCTGCAAATACCTCTGCCCCATCACCGTATTCTTAAAACCCATGAGCTACTTCTCCCTCTTCCGCGTGAAATGCGACGAGAGCAAATGTGTAAACTGCGGCAAATGCCAGCGCGTCTGCCCCATGAATGTGGAGGTCAACAACAACAGCCGCCGCAGAAAATACGGCACCGAGTGCATCCTCTGCTTTGAATGCGTCAAAGAATGCCCCGTCAAAGCGCTTCATTAACGTGAAATGTGAAGTGTGAAGTGTGAAGTGTGAAATGAAGGAGCGCCGTTGGCGCTGGAATATAAATATCATTCGCAGCTTTATTCAAAAAAAACAAAACAAACCTTATCTCTGACAAAATATAGGGTTTGTTTTTTGTATGAGCTGCGTTTTTCATTTTTTATTTCAAGCTGACTTTACAACTTCACATTTCACACTTCACATTTCACATTATTGAAGTGCTTCGCAGATGGCGGCCTGGGTTTTGGCGGGAAGTTCGCGGAATTCGTTGCGGCCCATGCCTTCGGTTTCGATCGGAGGCAGGATGCGCAGTTTGACATTTCCCGATTTGATCCAGTGTCCGTTTCTCTCAAACAGCGCCGCCGTGCCGTCCAGCGCCACGGGAACAATGGGAGCGCCCGTCTTTTGCGCCACCTTGAAGGCGCCGCCCTTGAATTCTCCCACTTCGCCCGTCTTGCTGCGGGTTCCTTCGGGGAAAATGATGGCGGAATAGCCGTCGTTGACCACGTGGATCATCTGGTTGATGGCCTCGATGCCCGCCTTCATGTCCGCGCGGTCTACATAGACACAGTGAATCTCTTTCATCCACAGGCGGATAAAAGGCACCTTGCCGATGGAGGCTTTTGAAAGCAGCGCGTGCGGCTTGTCCAGATACGCCAGCAGCAGCAGGATGTCAAAAAAGCTCTGGTGATTGCTCGCGAATACGCACACCCGGTCGGTCGGAATGTTCTCCGTACCCTGCACATCCACCTTGGCTCCCGCTAAAAACAGCAGCCGACGCGCCCAGTTGCGCACCGTCTTGTCCACAAACGCGTCCCGTTTTTCACGAGGAGAAAAACGGTTCATCCACTGCACCCGCAGCCATACCACCATCAGGAGCAGGAGTTCGCCCCACATATAGATCATGAATAAAATCGTTTTCAAAATCATGTATTTGCCCTCCCAGACACGATATCATACTGACAAGAAAAGCCGCTGCCCACACAGAACGGCGCCTGCCGTCCGTCGGCAGCAGCTTCTGCTTGCGGATCATCTGACAACAGATAAATGATGAAAAATTATTTCGATCTGGCAATCTCCACGATCTGATAACGAATCACGCCGCCGGGAGCTTCAATTTCAATCGTCTCGCCCAGCTTTCTGCCGACAACCGCCCGACCGATGGGGCATTCGTCCGAAATGCTGCCCTTAAAGGGATTGGCTTCGGTGGAACCGACGATCTGATATTCTTCCTCTTCGCCCGAATCGAGGTCAACAAGCTTGACCTTGCCGCCGATCTTGACAACGTCGGTGGAAAGATCGGATTCGTCGATGATGACGGCGTTTTTGAGCATGGTTTCCAGTTCGAGAATGCGGCTTTCCACCTGCGCCTGCTCGTTTTTGGCTTCATCGTATTCGCTGTTTTCACTCAAGTCACCAAAGGACAGCGCGACCTTGATCTTGTCAGCAATGTCTTTTCTTTTGACGGATTTGAGATATTCCAGTTCTTCCTCGCGCTGTTTCAGACCTTCCTCGGTCAGCATGAATTGTCTTGCGTTAGTAGCCATACTGTCACAATCTTCCTTTTCCAATAGTATTTTATGTGTTTCGCTCGATCGGTCAATCCTCCGTCATGGCACGTCGGAGGATCTCCTCCAGCTCGCCAATCCGGTTTTCAATGCGCGCCTGCTCCCGCTTGGCCTCGTCGTATTCCCTGTTCTGACTCAGATCACCGAGAGAACGCGCCGCTCTGAGGCGGTCAGTCACTTCTTTTCTGTCAACCGAACGAAGGGTTTCCAGTTCGCGCATATACTCTCTCAGGCGGCTTGCCGTCATCACGTTCTTTTCTGCCTCGCCAGCCATGCCGTTTCAGCTCCTTTAGCATCGGACACGCGGATCATCAAAAACCGACTGATTATTATTATAGCCGCAATCGCCGCGTATGTCAATCATCAAATCATTTTCTCCACACGGATTACAGGGCACGCAGCACGGAGATCATGGAAATCAGCACAAAGACCAGCTGCATGATGATGATTTCCACCGGGTCGATGGCGTAAGGACTCAGACAGCTCAGACCCGCCACAAAGAGGAAGCCCATGCCAAAGCAAATCGTCTGAATCAGCAGACCCAGCCGGCGGTTCTCCTTGAGACGCACCGCCGCGCGAATGCCCTCCGACAGCGCCCGCAGCGAACCGTCGGTGGCCAGCAGCGCCTCCTCCTGCTCTGTCACCGCGTAGGTCACGGAATCATAGATGCGGCTGCCCTCGTTGTCGAGAATGGAGATAAAACGGGGCGGAACGTCAAACACCGCCGTGATCAGCGGCACGTTGATATTCGCGTCGCAGGTGTAGATCATGACGTTGGTGCCGTCGGAAATGAGCCGCACCAGCGCGTTGCGCGCCGAAAGGGAGGCCTTGTATTCCAGCAGATAAACGCCCATCAGACGGTTGTTGACCGCCACATACAACACCTGATGTCCCGGACGCTTGCGGAGCGCTTCAAATTCGTCCAGCCGCGCCAGCCCTCCGTTCGGCACCAGCACACGGTGGGTTTCCATCATGTCGCGGTTGCCGATCAGGATGCGCTTTTCCCGCAGCCACGCCGAAATGCCCATTTCGTTCTCGTACTCGATGCTGTCCACATTTTCCCGCAGCTTCGCGTCGTCACCGATGAGCTGCCCGAAAACCTCCGCCAGCGCACCGCCTGCGGCAATCAGCACGGAGGCCGCCGTGGTGGTGATATCCGCGATTTCCATTTCCGCCACGGCAAAGCTGCGGCGCACCTTGATGCTGCCGCGCGGGAAAAGCTCGGTGGTGTTGATGGCAAACGCGTCGGTGTCTCCGAATTTTTCGACGGCGTTCCAGCCGTTAAGCAGCGCGCCCTTGCGCCGCAGCCCGTTGGTGATGTGACTCAGCGGTATCTCCAGGCACAGCAGACCCGTGATGGGGATGCCCGTGACCAGCGCCGCGCACAGGGCGGAGAACGCCACATTGAGAAAATCGCCCTCCATAAAGAGTCCCCTGACGGCTCCCACCAGTGCCGCAATGACGGAAACGGCGAGAAAATAGGGGTACACTTTGGCGATCATCGCGCTGCTGCTGTCCTCACGGCAGGCATTGACAAAATAATTGCCGAGCTGTCTGGTGCGCACCACATAGGCGATTCTGGCATTGGTGCTGCCCGACGCAAGCCGCAGATCGGCCGCAATGGGACTGTCATCCGCCGCCAGCACCTCCGAGTGAATGCCCCGTCTGGCGGCATATCCAAAGCCCTTGGCCACACGCAGGGTGTGCAGCAGGCGGTTGAAAGTGTAGATCGTCACCGCCAGGCAGATGGGCGCGGCAAAAGAATGAGTGGCGGGTTGGTGCCTTACCGTCACGGACAGCAGCATATACAATATATGCAGCAGCTCCGCTATCATTGCCGCCGCCACCGCCGCGCGGATATTAAATTGGCGGGCGATCAGTTTTTTCAGCCCCGAAATCAGATCTTTGACGACGATATAGGAGGTAAATCCCAGACCGCACAGGACAATCAGCAGATAAGCGACCGGCGAACTTTCCGGCATAAAAATCGAGGGGAAAGGAACGCCAAAGGCGGGCAGCAGTTCGATGAGGCAGAGAAAGAGCGTCACCGCCCCCACCTCCGCCAGATTGAACATCAGCCGCTTGCACATGCCCTCCAGTTTGGCGCGATTTTTTTCCACATCCTTGGCGCTGCGGTAGCTCGCCTTCACCAAGAGCGCATCTTCGTCCAGTTCATAATAAGGGGCGCCGCTGCCTCCCCGAAAGGGGCTGCGTCGTTTAAGCTGCTGTTCCAGCTCATACATGTCAACGCTGCTCTGTCGGTTATGTACGCCGCGCTTCCGGTCCTTTCCGAGGATCCGGTCGGCGGGGTCCATATCCACCGGGGAGATGGGCGGCTCCTCCTCCGGCGGCTCCTGCGGCGGATAAAGAACGTCCAGCAGCGCGACATCCAGCCGCACAAAGGATATTTTTCCCTTGATCAGCCTCATATTGCCCTCACCGGCGGCGGCGGACGGCCCTATTCCCCATTCGGACGGAATGGGCATTGCTTCCATCACATGGGAAACAACCGCCTCATCGGTTGTCTGTTTTTTATTTCCGATATGTGTTGTATCTTCTTGAAAAGCCAACTATCAAACCCTCCTGCAAATGACAGAGACAACCCAAGGGGAAACGATATGGATACCGTTTTCCCCTTGTCGTTATTTTGTCATCTATTTTGCGATCATTGACAGCAGGTCAATGTCTCTTTTTAAATCTGCCGCCTTTTGGCTTGCCTTCTTCCACATCGGCAGCCGCGGGATCCGCCGCGGCCGATGAAGCCGCGGAAGAAATCGACTTGCCGCCGAATCCGAAGCCGAATTCGTCATCCTCGGAGGCCGTCTGCATCGAATCGCTGCTCATGCCGCTAAACGGATCATTGTCAAAAGACGGCGCGGCAGGTTCCGGCGTGACGGATGTCGTGACCGGCTGGTTGAAAGTGAAGTCGAACAGGCTCGGCCCGGACGCGGGAGGTGCGGCCGGCACTGACTGTATCGGTTCGGGCGCGGGAGCGGGCGTATAAATCGGCTCCGGCACGACAGGCGCGGGCGCTTCCGCCATGACAGGCTCCGGCGGCGCCGACTGCTGCGGATAAGGCGGCTCATAGGGCGCTTCCGGGTAGGTTCTGCGTTCCGGTTCACGGCGTGTGTCGGCATAGGAATCCCGATAACGGTAACCGTCACGGCGGTCATACCGATCATCGTCACGGCGATCGTACCGCCGGTCATCTCTGCGATCCTCCCGACGGTCATAGCGTCGGTCATCCCCACGATCATCACGACGGTCGTAATATCCCTCCGTGTAACGGTCGCTGTACCTGCGATCATCACGACGGTCATAGCGTCGGTCATCATACGGCGGATAAGTCGGATATTGGGGAGGATAGGGGGGATATTGGGGCGGATAGGACGGGTACTGAGGCGGATAGGACGGGTATTGGCTGTACATCGGCATCGGCATCGGCATCGGCATGGGATAGGGAATCGGTATGGTCTGGTACGGCATGCCGCCCTGGCTCTGATTCTGTCCGCCGCTGGGAATGACCATGGGATAGCTCATCATCTGATTCATGGGAGTCATCGGATAAGACGGGTACATTCCCCCATAAGGAATGAATTCCTGCTGGGTTTTGTCCGAGTCCTGTGACATATAATCCTCCTCACTTTCGTAATCGTCGTACCGATCATGCTGATCATGCTGATCATACCGATCGTACCGATCATGCCGATCATTCCGTTCCTCGTTCAGAGGCGGCGTGCTTTCCTTGGGCTGGGTGTGAAAAACAGAGTCCGGCCGCAGCTCCGGCAGATAACTGTCGGGCTTTTCGTCTTTCTCCGCCTTTTTCGGCACTACTTTCACGGGAACCGATGCGGGTGTCTCCGGCTCCGAGGCAATATCCTCCAGATCGGGCAGATCGTCGGTTTCCTTTTTGCGCTTGCGGAAAGAAAAACGGGATGGCGGCCGCACCGGTTTCTCTTCGTCAAAATATTGATCGAATGCTTCGGAATCTCCGTCGCGCTTTTCGTCATAGGCCAGTCCCGCGAGCAGCTCCTTGGCGGTCTCGCTGTCGGAATAGATCGACTGCTCCGGATATACGTCATCCTCTCTCTCGTCGCCGTCAACCGGATCAAAGAGATAGGAAAATTCCGAATTGGTATTGCGGATGGGCGCGCTGGCAAAGTCGCCGCCGCGATCCAGTCCCGTGGAAACCATGGGGCTGCGCGTCGGGTCAAATATATGATCGTCGCTCAGCGCCGCGTCGTTGTCATCCATGCGCTCGTGCCGCTGAAACAGACCTTTTTTCTGCTTGGGAAGATCGGCGGATTTCTCGGCGGTTTTCTTTTTTGCCTCCCGCAGCTCTTTCCGGCTCAGCTTCCTGGGCTTTTCTCCGAAAGCGGCGCTGTCGGGATCGGCTGTCTCGGTTTCAAAATTGTCCTGATAGTCAAAATCGTCTTCAAATCCCATATGCGGGCCTCCCTTAATCATGAGGGTATTTTCTGTGTGTCGCAAGCCGCCCTTTCCGCTGTTTTATCTGCCGCCGTTTCTTCCGCCGCGCCGGGCCGCACCCGACGGCTGCGGCATGGGGCTGCTTCTGCGGGATGGGGGTACGTTGGGTCTGTTTTGACCGTTTATGAGGGGGTTGCTCTGGCGGCTGCCTGTGTGGGGCGTTTGGGAGGGCTGTGGCGTCTGTGTGGTATAATATCCCATCGGGCCGTACTGCGGCGCGTTGGGTGCGGCATGGGGCTGCTGCTGCCCTCCGACACGGGGCGAAGCGGCTGTCTGCTGCTGACCGTAGGCCGCCTGCTGCTGCCGCATCTGTTCCTCCTGCTGCCGGATGTATTGCTGCTGTTGCTTCTGATACGCCTTGACCTGCTGCTCATAGGCACGGCGCTGCTGTTCGTAAGCCCGGCGGCGCTGTTCCTCGCGTTCACGCGCTTTCTTCTGCTCTGCTTCGCGCTTGGCCTTTTGCTGGAGGCGGATGATCTCGCGGCCGTCGGCTATGCCCTGCTCGGTGGCGCGGCGCATCTGTTCCGCCATGTCGCGGCGGCGGGTTTCATGCTCCTGACGGTCGCCGCGCGGATAACGGCGCGCCTGACCGTAGGGCTTTTCCCGCTGCATATAAGCGCCGGGACGGCCTGTGCGGTGGCTGCCGCGATAGCGCGACTGTTCCGCCTGCTCCGCCAGCCGGCTCTGGTCGGCCAGCCATTGGGAATACTGATTCTCGCCGGAATTCACACGGCTGTAGCCCATATTCCATTCGTACATCAGCGCGGGGTCGGTGAGTCCTTCCGGCTCGGTGACATGACCCGGTCCGCGCAGGTCGTGGTTGATGACGCTGCGCAGGCGTTCGTTGCTGGACTGCACATAGGGGTTATTGAATTCGCCCGACATGATGCTTTCGCTCAGAACATTCTTGCTCGCGCTAATGCGGCGGCGCTGCTTATTCATGGTGCGATAGCGGTCGTTCGGGTCAAACTCCAGATCGGATACGTAATATTCCCGTCTGCCGCCATTGGCGCGGCGGAAGCGGCTGCCTTCGGCAGGCTGCGCGCTCTGATCGGGTTCGTCGTCATAGATGGTGTTGACCGTGTGCCTGAGCATTTCGCTGCGGGTGGGGTCGAGCGAGTCGATCTCGCTCCAGGTGCGGCTGAACCGCCCGAAAAAGGGCATGGATTTGCTGTCCGGCACCAGCCCGTCCTGCACGGGAATCTGACTGCGCCAGCTGCCGCGTTCCGTGACGGTCTCCACGTCAAATTGGTCATCGGGTTGGTAGAATTCCTCTATGCTGCCCGGCGTCGCGGGAATGTCATAAATGCCGCGTCTGAATTTTCTCCTGCCGGTGTGATTTTCTATGCCGGATTTTGCGTCCTCGATGTCCCGCCGCCGCCGGATATCCTTCATAATGGCTTCGGGCGTTTCGCTGCGCTCTTCGGGAAGCATCTTCTCCACCTGTGCGCGCCGCTTGTCTATCGGTGTGCTGAGACGGTCATAGGAATGCAGTCTGACCTTGGTTTTGTTGCGTTCCCGTGCGCCTTCGCCCGTTCCGTAGAGATAGGATAAATCTTCGGGAAGCTCCTCCTTGATATCGGCCAGAGCGTTATATTTCAGTTTCTGAATAGTGAGGTTGGAAATACCGCTGCCAAGGGTGCCTTGCGGACGGTAGTTGCTGCCGTAGGACGAATCATCCAGACGGGACGACGCCTGGTCGGCGTCGATGATGTCTTCTTTGAGCCGGAAAGCAAAGCGGTTTTTCTTCTCTCCCTCTTTTACCGCTTCCTCGGCAGGCAGGGCTCGCCCATTCTCAAAGAGAGAGGGATCCAGGTCAAAATTCGCCTTTTGCGGCCGCCATGAACCTTGCTTCCAACGCTCATGCGCTTCGTCCATCGAGACAAAGGTGGAAAAACGCGCCTCGTCCGACTGTTCGTCCACATAAGGGTTGACAAACGGCTCTTTAAAACTTTCTGCCATATTCCTCCGACACTCCCTTTCTTTTTAGCTGTTAGCCGTTAGCTGTTAGCCGTTGGCCGTTGGCCGTTAGCGGCTGTAAATTCTTATTTATCTCACTACTTTTATAATCACCTGTCAATTAAAACTGGTTGTTGGCTTTGATGGCGCCCCGCTGGCGGGTGATTTCGTACATCACAATCGCGCCGGCGACCGAGGCGTTGAGGGAATTGATGCTGCCCTGCATCGGCAGAGACAGCACGCCGTCGCACTTTTCGCGCACCAACCGGCTCACGCCGCTGTCCTCGCCGCCGATGACCAGCGCAATCGCGCCGGTGAGATTGCCGCCGCACCACGACTCGCCGTCCATGTCGGCGCAGTAGATCCACAAGCCTTTCTCTTTGAGGTCTTCAATGCACGCCGAAAGGTTCGCCACCCGCGCAACGGGCATATATTCCAGCGCGCCCGCCGAGGATTTGCCGACCGCCCATGTCAGACCCACCGCGCGGCGCTTGGGGATGATCACGCCGTGCGCGCCCGCCGCCTCCGCCGAACGGATGATCGCGCCGAGGTTGTGGGGGTCTTCGATGCCGTCGCAGAGGATGAGGAAAGGGGATTCGCCCTTGCTCTCCGCCAGCGCCAGCATATCGGCAATCTCCGCGTATTCATGCACCGCCGCCAGTGCCGCGATGCCCTGGTGATTGCCGCCGCACATCGCGTCCAGCTTGGCGGGGGATACCTCCTTGACGGTAATGCCGCGCTCCTTGGCCATGGCGATGATCTGCCCGAAGGAACGTCCGCCGTTGTCAGAGGAACGGGCGGTCATGACGCATTCGATGGGTCGTCCGCTTCTGAGCGCTTCGGTGACGGCGTTGCGTCCCGTGATCAGGTCGCTGTGTTTTTCTCTGTCGCCATGTGTTTCGCGCGGTTCCTCGTCGTTGTCTCTGTTTTCCCGGTTGCGGCTGTCCCGCTCTTCAAAACCGTTGCGGCGGGGATGTCCGCCCGATTCAAACTGCTTATTTCTGTCAAAACGGCGTTTTTTGCCGACGCCGGACGGTTTGCTGCTGCCGTTGGTTTCACTCAATGCAAGGCACTCCTGTTTATATGGTATGGGTTCTTCTTTCTATTATATCATCGAAAGTTCCTTTACACAATATCATATCATAAATCTTACGCGAGAAAATATATTTTTTATGAATTGTGCGTGAAATCGGTTGGAAAATTTCGGGTTTTGTTCATTTTTCTCCCTCCGCGTCAATCGAGGCTGTTACGTTGCCCAGCCGGTCTTCCATGAGGAAGCAATGCCCCTCCCAGCGGGACGTTTTATATTTGTCGATCAGTGTGATAAAAGTCGGCTTCTCCATGATTTCATATCGCGTGATGGTGGGAGGCGTTTTGTTCTTTTTGTCTCCTTTTTCCGTGATTTCCACCGTCCAAAGCTCCCCCGCGCTGTCGAGATGGCGGTACACCGCCGCCCGGTAACGCCTGTCCGCACTGGATCCGGACAGCTTTTTGACAGGCAGCGTCAGCGAAAAGCCGCAGGCCTCCACCTGCCGCGCCGCCTGCTCCACCACGTCCCATTGCGCCTCGCTCCAATGATTGGCCTCCGCCATCGCGCGGAAAGCCTGCATCAGAACGGCAAGATAAAAGGCATTCCGCTCCTCCGGCTTGAGATGCTCCACCCGCCGCCGCGTTTCCTCACCCACATAATATGCCGACACATGAAAATATTCGTCCCGCACATACAGACCGCATCCCTCCGCCGTTTGGTGGAAGGCAATCAAAAGGCCGCTCTCTCTGTATTTCGCATCGTCCTCCCACAAGCGAAAATACCGCTCCGGCGGCTCTTCAAACAGAACGGTCAGTCTGCCGCTGCCGTCCAGCTCCGGTTGATGGAGAAAATGGAGAAAAATCTGGGATATGTGATGCGACTGAAAGTTGATGGGCGTTTTGATGCCGCGCGCCGCCTCGTAATGCTTATTGCTCTGGATGGAAAGAATCGCTAATCGCATGGGGGTCTCCTTTCGTGAGAGAAATGAGAAATTAGAGCGCTCACATTCGTTCGCTAAGATAATAGAGAATAAAGAATAGATAAAGCGCTTGCGCGCTGAATATATATTTTTTTAAGGCGCCTGGGGAAAATAGCGCCTTCCTTCTATCTATTCGTTATTATTTCTTATCTATTATC